>CAZTEZ010000497.1:0-2151 GCA_964611815.1 uncultured Bacteroidia bacterium
GGGGGCAGCCGCTGAACCTCGGCCCGTCGGTCAACAGCCCGTACAACGACTACTCAAAGAAGGCAACGCCCGCCTGAAGCAGATCACCCACCGGAACGCGAGGAGCGGTCGATGATGCACGGGCACGAGGTCTTCACGACGGGCTATGCCGAGCGCGATGCGCGCGCGCTTGGTGCCGACCAGCGGTCGGTGGCCAAAGCGCTCGTGCTCAAAGGAGTACTCGCGGGTGTAAGGGTGGGCTTGAATCTGATCGGTGTGGTCGGAGGTACTCGCCATTACTAGTGCTATTTGTTATAAAGATAACAAATAGTTTTCGAGTAATTTCACCACCCCGGGCGGCAGTTTTCCACTATCGGGGGCGGGTTATTTATTGCATCCAATTTCATATACTTGTGCAATACCAATCACCTTTCTCATGCGACATTTACTTCTCGGACTTTGCCTGATTTATGCGCTTAGCACCCAGTTCACACTGGCGCAGCAGTCGACCCGAAAGCTGACACTGACGCTCACGGATTCGATCGTCATCAAAGGCTCGGCACCCGACGAGTCCTATAAAGAGGCTATCGTTGATGTACGCGATAACCATATTGTTGTCTCGAACCCTTACCTGTGGCTCGGTGGGTATGGGAGTATCCACAAACTCAGTGGCGAGGAGGTTTTTCTGCACCCCTGCAAGTTTGGGACACTGTATAAGAGTATGAGCGAAGAAGAGCAGGCGCAATACGCGAAACAGGACAGCCAGATGTTCATGCCCTTCTACCACAATGAATTGGCGGGTTTCTATTACTGGGATAGCCTGCTGCGTTATAAGCTGGCCTTTTTCTCACTTGATGGTGAACCCCATCACACCCAGTACGTTGAGCTGACTACCGAAGCACAAGATATTTTCCCGGACGTCGATGCGCCGTTCACTTACGGCATTATGGCCATGCCCGATTTCACGCCCTACAGCTACAACGGCGGGCTCCTGCACAGTAGCTCTGCAGATTTTGAAGCGCCCGACGACTCGACCGTGATGCCGGGGGTTTCGGAGTTTCTGGGCAACAGCTTCTGCTGGCTGCCACTCGATGACACCACCGCCGAAGCGCACTGCTTTAATACGGGAGTAGACTACGCCGCCGTGGGCTACCGCACCGATTCCACCTATACCTTCGACCATGCGAAACAAGCCGTACTGCTGGGCGACGAGCTCTATTACGCCAATGGCATGCTGCCGCATCTGTACCGTACGAATCTGAAAACCAACACGCGCGTACGCCTGGCGGAGTTTCAAGATGTGCTCGACCCGCGCCGCAACACCTGCGACCTCGGCGTGAACGACAACGCCTGTGGTATTCCAGGAAGGCCTCGAACAACACGCACTTTCATCTGCGCCATCGGTGAAGTACCGGGCGTGGGGATTGCTTTAGTTGTGATGAACCTGCCGGACAAAGCACCCGAGAACCAGCGGCCGTGGGATGCAGCCACACACACCCTACTGATTTACAGTTTCGATGGTGAGCGTTTGTACCAGGACGATGATTTCGTCTACCACTCCCTCGTCAGTGGGCACACCGCCGAGAACGAGCTGTGGGTCTTCCCCCGCATGCCTAAAAACTACAGCGGCCGGCCGGTGATTCAACGCTACACGGTGAGTCGCAGCGACTGACATCCCTCAACTGCCCGCCACAACCCGCACCAGCTTAGGCGTATCCAGGTACTTCTGCGCCGCTGACTGAATCGCCGCGGCATCCAGACGGGCGAAGCTCTCGAAAGTGTGGCGGTCTTCGTCCATCTCGAAACCGTGCAGGATGTAGTTGCGCACGATTTGCGCCACCTGGAAGGGCGTCTCCTGCCGCGAAAGCAGCCGACCAAGCAGGTAGTTCTTGGCGGTCATCAGTTCTTTGTCGCCCACCGGCTCGTCGCGCAGGCGGTTGATCTCCTTGTCGATTTCCTCGAGTGTCGCGTCGACGTATTCCTTGCCGACGTCCGTGCCAATCATCAGATAACCACCCTGCAGCGGCGCATTCAGCAGTGCATGAACCCCGTAGGTGTAACCTTTCTCTTCGCGGATATTCGTCATCAGTCGGCTGCCGAAATAGCCCCCGAGGATGAGCGTCGCGAGGCTCAGCGCGTAATAGTCGCCATGCTGACGACCGATGGTCGGGT
>CAZTEZ010000498.1:0-1041 GCA_964611815.1 uncultured Bacteroidia bacterium
TGGGTCGTCGGCAGTTCGATGGGCGGGTATGTCGGCGAGGCCATTGCCCGGCTAAAGGGCGTGCCGATGCTCAGCTTCAACCCCGCGCTGCCATACCGCACCAGCATCGACCCGCTGCTGCCACCCGATTTGCCGCCACTCACGCAGCCCCACCACATGGTGCTCGGTATGCTCGACGATGTGATTGACCCGCACGCCACCAAAGCCCTGGCACAGGAGCTAACCGACTGGCCCTACGTGATCTACGAGGAGAGCGAAATGGGCCACCGCACCCCGCCAGAGGTATTCGCGCGCTATGCCGAGCAGGTCATCGGTAGGGCACTGTAATCACTGATTCATCTTTTGCTTTTGCCTAAATTGACGGCATGGCCAAGCAGCGCACGATACAACTGTATCTGGATACTTTTCAGGCGTACGATGGCATCAGCGGTTTCATCCAACGGCTGGCCCAGTACCTGCAGAGTTTGCCCGAGTATCCCGATTTCCCGAAGGTCGAGTACAAACAAGTGTACAGCCCCGAGCCTTACGAGCCGGGCGAAGCGCTCTCGCACTGGAAAGCCAGCGCCTACGGCATTACCGCGAAGCTCGAAACCCGCCAGTATTACAGCCCCAATCGCGACGGTGCCCACCTGACCAGCAGCACCGAAACCTTCAGCTTTACCGGCTATGAGCCTCTGAGCGTCAGCTATGCCAGTCGCAGTAAACTTGTGACACTGGCTGCTGAAGATGAAGAGCTTGAGCGCTTTTTGAGCTTTTATTTCCAGCAACGCTTTGCTGACGATTACGAGAAGCGCGCCGACCTGGCACGCGCAGATTGCGCTCCCAGCATGGCGATCTACCGCTCGAAACGAGCCAACGACCAGGCGACGCAAACGGCCGCTGCCCAGACGCTGCAGGAACTGCTCGTCCACCTGCCCGATGATCTGAAGCTGCACCGCGCCTATGTAGACCTGCTGTTCAAGCTGCGCAGCAATCGACAGCGTTACGTTGATGCCATCATGGCCTACAGCGCAGCGGCCCCCGACGACGAGAAGCACAACG
>CAZTEZ010000498.1:1051-2146 GCA_964611815.1 uncultured Bacteroidia bacterium
CCGCCGAAAAGTGGAGGAGCACCTGCGCAAACACCTGCCGAGCTGGCGCGCCGGCAAGTCCGTGCATACGACCGACAGCAGTCCGGAGCCCATTTTGACTTACGGCCCCGAACAGTACCAAGAGCCGCTGGAGTTTCTCTTCGAAGCCTTTTTAGCGACGGTCAAAACCTGGGAGGGCTTCACAGATTTGCCTGAGCCCGAGGAAGTTGCCCCCCAACCGGATAAGTGGTATTACAGCACCGGGCCTCGGGTCGAGTGGGCGGGCGCGACCCTGTGGCTTCAGCAGAAGTTCAAGCAAAATCAGAACAACCGTCGAATCAAACCCGAGGCACAAGGCGTGCATTTACTGGTGGAAAACCTACTCGGGCTGCTTGTGGGGCACGATCGAAAGCATCAGCACGTCTCAATCGACGGTGAGGAGGCTAAAGTGCGCGATGTGCTGGCGACCTACTACCGCCAGCTGGGTTATCACAACGACATTGAGGGCCAGGTGCAGTTGGGCTTATATGGCCACGACCCGGCGCTACTGATCGGAGAAGCCCGCCAGCTATACGAGAAAGGTGAAGGGGAAGACGCGCTGCTCCCCCTGAAAATCGGCCTGGAAGCGCTGCCCGATCACATCTGGCTGCTGTGGTACTATCTGGAGTTTGCCGGCGAGCTGCACTATGATCGCGCGTACTTCGTCAACGCACTGGAGGAGTATGCCCAAGCCATAGCAGCGCTGCCCCCTGGCATTCACGACAGCCTCAGGCACGAGCGCCGGTTACAGCAGTATGAGGAAGCTCTGAGTGAGTGGTGAGCGTGCGCGGATGCTGATAGAAGACCCTAGTCCAGCTCGCCCTTTACGCCATCGTGGTCATCCTCTAGTCGGAAACCGATGGGCGATTTCTCCTCCTCCATCATGGGCACAGACTGAAACAGATAGCTGCTTTTTTGCACCAGCTCCATGGCTTGCAGTACGGCAGCGTCGATCGCCGGTGCATCGATTTCATTGGGGTCGGCAAACACCTGGATGAGCTGGCGCGGCCGACCGGCGTCGGGCTTGGCGGCGTGGGGCATGAAGGGCGGCAGGCAGAAGACCTGCACGGCGCCGTT
>CAZTEZ010000499.1:0-2146 GCA_964611815.1 uncultured Bacteroidia bacterium
CGCCCCCGAATTCCGACGTGACGGTCTGCTCGCTTTCGACCTTCACAAGGTTGTTTGTACCCAGGCCGAGCAACTGCATGCCACGCGAGAACGAGTAGTGCGCTTGGTCAGACACATACACGCGCAGGGCTTTGTTGACAGCCGTCAGGCCCTCCTCACGGGTGTGGGCGAGCTTCCAGTCGCGTGCGGCGAGCATCGCGATCATATTGGCGTTGCTGCCGCCGGTAGCCAGTTGGCCCTCAGCGTTTTCCCAGCCAATGTAGTTGCCGAGCTTGTTGATGATCTCAAGCTCCATCATGGTCGCCAGCGGCGCCATTTCGTAGGTGAACATCGAGGTGTTCGTCAGTGCCGTCACAAACTGCGCGAGCAGCGACGGGAACGTGTAACCAGCCCAAAGCTGGTTCCAGAATTGCGGATGCCGTGTGCGTACGGCATGTTTCAGGTACGTTTCAATGTGGTTAAAGAACTGTTCGTAGTCCTGACCTTCTGCTTGGATGTTGAAATCCATCAACTTGTGCACCTCTTTTGCGGGCACGTAATCGACGACTTTTGTATCCGGGTCGAAATTCTCTTCCAGATACGTCGCCATCATGTCGATCAGACGTTGAAGCAGTTCACGTTCGGTAGCCATAAAATGGGGTTTGGTGAATAAAAATGGCATCACACGCTGGCTAGAGCGCGAATACCTGTATAACACTCAAAGGTGTAACAAAGTTGTAGGAACAGCAAATTTGAGCAGCGTTTAGAGCCTGTTGGGATTTGGCGAAAAGGGCTTAATCGCTAAATTTCAACAGGCTCTTAAGCCTGCCAGCTCTTCCAGTAGTCATCCATTTCGATGCCGGCGGCGACATCCGTGAGGTGCAGCGGCCGGAAGGTGTCGATCATCACGGCGTACTCCTCGGTTTCCTTTGCGCCGATGCTCTTCTCGACGGTGCCAGGGTGGGGGCCATGTGGGATGCCCATCGGGTGCAGCGTGATCATACCCTGCTCGACGTGCTTGCGGCTCATGAAATCGCCGTCGACGTAATAGAGCACCTCGTCAGAATCGACGTTGCTGTGGTTGTAGGGCGCAGGAATGGACTGCGGATGGTAGTCGAACAGGCGCGGGACGAACGAGCAGATGACGAAGTTGTGCGCTTCGAAATGCTGGTGCACGGGCGGCGGTTGGTGAATGCGGCCGGTGATGGGCTCGAAGTCGTAAATGGACGTGGTGTAGGGGTAGGCACAGCCGTCCCAGCCAACGAAATCGAAGGGGTGGGTGCTGTAAACGTAGTCCGTAAGCGTGTGGTACTTCTTGATTTTCACCGTGAAATCACCGTGCGCATCAATGGTCTCCAGCTCTTGCGGCGGGTGGATGTCGCGTTCGCAAAACGGCGAGTGCTCCATCAGTTGTCCGCGCTTCGAAAGGTACTTTTTCGGAAACTGAATGTGTGTGAATGACTCCGTGATGAGCAGGCGGTTGTCATCGTTCTCAAATTCAAACTGATACACCACACCGCGCGGGATGACTACATAGTCGCCTTTCTTGAAGGCCAGCTTACCGAAACCCGTGTGCAGCGTGCCGCTGCCATTGTGGATGAAGATGCACTCGTCGGCGACCGCGTTTTTGTAGAAGTAGTCTGTCATCGACTGTTTGGGTGCTGCCAACGCAATCTGCACATCGCTGTTCGTAAGCACCACCTGGCGGCTTTCGATGAAATCGTCCGTCGGCTCCAGCTGAAACCCGCGGTAACACCGGTGCTGGATGTTGTGCGTATCGACAATGTTGGGCGTGATATCGACCGGTGTGCCCGCGTGCTTGACGAGCGTCGGCGGATACAGGTGATAGATGTTGCTGTACTCGGCCGAGAAGCCCTCCGTGCTGAACAGCTCTTCGGCGTAGAGCTCACCATTGGGCTTGCGGAACTGCGTGTGACGTTTGGGCGGGACTTCGCCAAGGCGGGTGTAATGCGGCATACGGTCGTTAGGTTTTATTCTAAGATACAAAAAAGCCGCTCGACAGTGACTGAGGGGCGCAGTCTACTATTGCCCGAGTATCTCCGCAAGGTCGAGCAAGCCAAGGTCGGGCTCTGGTTTGTGCTGCACGGCGACTTCCAGTGCTGTGTAACTCAGCTTGCCGTCGCGCCAGCCCACGGCCTCGCCGCTG
>CAZTEZ010000500.1:0-2142 GCA_964611815.1 uncultured Bacteroidia bacterium
CGGCGATCAACCCGTGGCGCCCGGCGAGTAGCTCGGTGGTCAGCGCGTCGTCCTGGGTGCGGGCGACGACCTCCAGGTCGGTTGAGAGGCGTTTGGTGGGTCGGTGCGGAATGTAGCGTCGCGACCAGTGGGCAATGACTTCGCCAGCAAACTTTGAGTCTTCGGGGTTCAATAGCAGGTGGTCGGCCTCGTCTAGCGAAACAAAAGACTTGGGGTGCAATGCTGCGGCGTAGATTTTACGCGCATTTTCAATGTTTACCATCTGGTCGCCGGGCGAATGCAGAATCATCAACGGGCGCTTCAGGCCGCGAATCAACTGCGGCATATCGGGGCAGTCGAGGTCGTTCACAAACGCTTGTTTGATGCGAAACGGTCGCCCGGCAAGGTCCACTTCCGCCTCCCCGTCGGCTTCAATCTCGTCGAGGTACTCTTTGAATAGATGTTTGACATGCACGGGGCTGGCGGGTGAGGCGATGGTAGCAACGGCTTTTACGGACGGGATGCGATGCGCGGCCACGACAACCGCTGCCCCGCCCAACGAGTGCCCCACGAGCAGCTCGGGCGGCTCGCCGAGCGCGCACATTTTGTCGGCAGCAGCCACCAAGTCGTCTACATTATTCGAGAAGGTGGTGTCGGCAAACTCGCCCTCCGACTGACCCAGCCCTTCGAAATCAAAACGCAATACCGCATAACCGTGCACTGTGAGCGCCCGGGTGATATTTCGCGTAGGCTTGAAATCTTTGCCGCACGTAAAACAATGTGCAAAAATGGCGCAGGCCGTCGGGCGGCGGTCAGCAGGCAGCTCGAGCACCGCTGAAAGCTCTTGGCCGCGCTTGTTCGTGAATTTTAGAAGTTGTCGTTGCATGTTTCGGTCAAATCGTATGGGGTAGTATTGGGAAGGAAGACAAACCTGAGCGCGAATAGGATAAACCTGAGCGTTTGTCTATGGCAGAGTGATAAACGTCACATTACATTCATATTCAGTCGTCGGGGGCTTTGAAATCCAACTACATTGCTTCAGAGAAGTCTGTACAAACATACGATTTTCACCCCGAAAGCCCGCGTGTGTAGTGCAGATTCTCGCCGACCGAAAGCACAGCTTGCTTTCAATTTTTGCTTCACCACAAGCACCACCACTTTAATTGTGAACCCATGGCAAACCCAACGAAATACGACGTACTGATTATTGGAGGCGGCAACGCCGGCCTTTCGTTCGCTGCGCAACTATTGCGTGCGGATAAATCATTTAGTGTGGGCATCATTGAGCCTAGCAAAGTGCACTACTACCAACCGGCCTGGACGCTTGTGGGCGGCGGTACGTTCGATATCGAAAACACCAAGCGTCAGGAAAAGGACTTCATTCCTAAGGGTGCCGATTGGATCAAAGCCAGCGCCGCAAGTTTCGAACCCGAGCAGAACCAAGTGACGCTCGAAGACGGCCGCACCATCGGCTACGACCTGTTGATGGTGGCGCCGGGCATTCAGCTCAACTGGGACGGCATCCCCGGCATGGCCGAGGCAATCGGCAAAAACGGCGTAACGAGTAATTACAGCTATGATCTCGCACCCTACACCTGGGAGCTTGTGCAAAAACACCGCAAAGGCAAAGCCGTGTTTACGCAGCCGGCTACGCCTATCAAATGCGGCGGCGCACCGCAGAAGATCATGTATCTGGCCTCAGACTATTGGCGCAAACAAGGGGTGCTGAACCAAATCGATGTGGACTTTTACACGCCCGGCAGTGTGATTTTTGGTGTCGAGCCCTTCAAATCGACCCTGCAGAAAGTCGTGAAGCGCTATGGCATCAATACGCATTTCAAACACAACATGGTGAAGCTCGACGGCCCAAATAAGGTTGCGTGGTTCGAAGACCGAGCCAACCCCGAAAAAGAGCCCTTTGCCGTCGAGTATGACATGATTCATGTAGTACCTCCGCAGTCGGCGCCCGACTTCGTTAAAAACAGCCCCCTGGCGCGCCCAGGCGACGAATACGGTTGGGTGGACGTCGACAAGTATTCGCTCCAGCACGTCAAATACGCGAATGTGTTCAGCATTGGCGATGTGGCCGGTACGCCCAACGCCAAGACCGGTGCCGCCGTGCGCAAGCAGGTGCCCGTTGCTGTGCAAAACGCGCTTACGGTC
>CAZTEZ010000501.1:0-2129 GCA_964611815.1 uncultured Bacteroidia bacterium
TTTTGTAACCGGGGTCAATCGTAATCAGGCCAGTTTCTTTGCGAAGACTGGAAATATCAATCGCCTTTTCGCCCTCAGTGCCTTCAAAAACGGGGAGGTCGATCGATTTGTCGCCATACGTGAGCTTTGCGGAATCTGCCATCTTCTATGAGAGTCGAGTGTGTGTAAGTTGAGTTCGCCCGAATTTAGGCGATTTCCGTTGATAAGTAAAGTGATTTCCCGCTTGTGATAGCAATACTTTCAAACGCTATGAAATCACTAACCTCTTATCACTTCAGTTCGGTCTTTAGTTCCCTTACCAAAGCATCTATTTGCCGATGGTCTTCCGCACTGAGTTCGGGGCGCTGGCGGTGCAGCTGCGCAAGCTCGTCGAAAGCGCTCAATTCGTGCTTTTTAAGCGTCTTTTTGACGTAGGTTAAGTTTTTGGTTTCGACCACCAGCTGGCCCAGCTTATTGCGAGCAATCGTATGATTGACCCCACAGCTCTCGCCCGAAACAGTGAACTCGGCATCGCCACCGCTCAGGTGCTGCAAGAGCACCGCGAGTCGATCACGGGCTACTGCATCCGGCAGGGTCTCCTGAAGAAGCGCTTGACCAGCGGAAGTCACGCTAACTGCCACGGCGTGGTGCTCCAGCAGCCCCATCAGTTGCTGGAAAATAGTCGAGACGGTGGCGTTATCAGCAGCGATGGTGATGCGTTTGCCGTCAGTGGTGTTTGCGATGTGGTAGCCGTGCATTTGTAGGTGAAAGATAACTAATGTGAAGGGTAATGACAGGATAGTCGTCCTGAGTTAAAACTAGTCATCATGCCCCTCCCCCCCGCCGGTAGTCATCCTGAGCCCGTTCGACTTCGCTCAGGATGACTGTTTGTTATTTTCGTTATAGACTGGTATCAAAATACATAACTCAAGCCCAGGCCCTGCCCGCTCACACTAAGCTGAAGCTGATCGAGCAATGGGTCGAGGCCTTTGGCGGTGCGGCTGTGGCGCCAGGCCATGACAATGTCAAAAGCCAGCAAGAAACCGCCCTGAATCAAGAGCGCATTGCCCCAGCCCGTCCAACGGTCGGCGTTTTTCACGTGGCGTTTGCCCCGTTCGCGCAGCCACATGCCAGTAGCCATGTAGCCGACATCCAGCCCGGCGTTGAACAGCAACAGCTTTTGCATGCTCTGTAGCTCGCTGTTGGTTTGGGCGAGGCTGAGGTCGGTGCTACCGGTGTATGCGCCATAGAGCCCGAAACCCGCCAAGGCGAGGTTTACGCCATTCCAGCCGGCGTTCATAGTCCAGAACTCACGGTCGGCGCCGCTCGTTTGGGTGCGCATCACGAGGCCGAGCCCGATGTTCGCCACGGCCCAACTGCCGAGCGTCCACATCCCACGCTTGTTGGTGGTCAGGCGCTGCTCGTTCAGGCCGGTGAGTTGTTCGTTCAGGGTGCTGGCATCCAGTTGGTCCTGTGCGAATAATCCGAGTGGAAATACGCACAATGCGATCAGGAAAAGGTGTCTGTAGGTCATCAGTGAATCGATTTTATTCATCTTCATTCAGCGTATGTGTCTTGTGAATGTTCGAGGGCTCGCCGTCTTGCGTCTGCCCGATGAGCCACTCCAGATACGGCCGGTGACCGCGGGTGATGGGCAGCTGCAGCACCGCCGGCACGTCGTAAGGGTGCAGCTCCACAACGCGCTCGCGGAGTGTGTCGAAAAGGTCCATCTCGGTTTTCAGGATGAGCACGGCCTCGCTGTCGGTCTGCACCTCGCCCTCCCACCAGAACAACGCCTGCATGGTGGGTAGGATGTTCGCACAGGCAGCGAGGCGATCTTCGACGCACAACTTGGCAATTTTAGTGGCGGTCTCGGCATCGGGGGTGGTAACGTAGACCATGCAAAAGCGGCTGTTTTCGGGCATCGGCGTCATATTAAGATCGATTGGGTAGTGGGACTTCAATCTATCTGCTGCCATAACCGCACCGGCAGGCAACTCGTTCGATTGGTATGCCTGCGGCAAACCCTTAAGTGCTATTTTTCGGCACCATTCAAGCGCCGACTAACTTATAACAGCCATGGCAATCTTCTCGCTCCTGACGATCATTTTCAGTTGCTTCCTGCTCTTTGGCGGGTTAATGCTGGCGCT
>CAZTEZ010000502.1:0-2126 GCA_964611815.1 uncultured Bacteroidia bacterium
TCTCAACAAGCGCTTCTGTCTAGGTTAATTTGTTTCTGTTTTGGGGAAGCTTACAACTGGTATCGATACCACGGGTGGCCCTGGCGACAGCTACGAGGCTTTAGATTTCCTCGTGGATTTCACACAAGAGACCGATATTCGTGTTTTAGTTAACACAAGTGGATTTGTACAGCCGGGGTTTGCACAACAAGTGTCATTCCGGGTTCAAAATTTTGGCACAGCGACCAATACAAATATCGATGTCCGCATGACACTCGACGACTTGTTTACGATCGTCAATTCGCCAGTCGCCCCCCTTGCCGGCACTACCCACGTGTTCGAAACCTCCATAGCGAGTTTGCAACCCGGTGAAGAAGAATTGTTTGTGTTTGATACTGAATTACCGACATCGGTTACGCTTCCAGATTCAGTATTTGCAGAAATTCAGACGCTCAACCTGGGCAATGATGTTAATCCTGGCAACAACCATCTGTACTTTGTTCAAGAGGTCGTCGCGTCTTATGACCCCAATAACAAGCTCTTGCTGAATGCGATCCCCTCGACGACTGACCGCCTGCACTACACCGAAAATACCGTCGAGTATGTCATCAACTTCCAGAACGAAGGCACCGGCAACGCCATCTTCGTCGAAATTCTGGACACCCTGCCGCAGGAACTCGACCCACAAACTGTGAACATGCTGGCAGCCAGTCATGAGTACACGTTCTCAATAGTAAACGACAGCGTTTTGAAATGGCGCTTCGATGACATCATGTTGCCTCCTGCTTCACAGAATTATCTGGGCTCAATGGGCTACGTCACGTTCACGATTCAGCGCAACCCCGCCCTGCAAATCGGCGACAGCTTCAAAAACCGCGCGGGCATCTACTTCGATTTCAACGAACCGGTCATCACCGAGTACATGGACGTGACGATCGATCAGGTGGTCGATAGCAGCAGCCTGCTCAGCACGGAACTGTGTGCCGATGATATCCTGAACCTGATCATCAATCCCTACAACGACTCCGCCCGCACGTTTACGGTCGAGATGTCGGATGTCAATGGCACGTTTGTTTCGCCGAATACTATCGGCACGTTTACCGGGACGAATATCACGCTGACACCCGCCCAGCTCGGTCTGAGCGCCGGCGACAACGGTTACCGCCTGCGCGCCTTCAGCACTAACCCGCTGGCCGAACCGCCCGTCGCCACCGAGGTGTTTGCGATTACCCAGCCCGAATTCAGCATCGACACCACCAACGCCACCGACGCATCGACACCCGATGGCAGCGTGACCATAACTGCCACCAGCGGCAGTATCGACAGCGTTATCTGGGCGTTCGACAACAGCACCCAAACGAGCCTGATGCGCAGCGATCTGCTGCCCGGCACGTACAGCATCACCGTTTACGACGGCAACGGCTGTGTGAAAGACACCACCATTGAAATAGGCATCCAGACGACGATCGGGCGCTTGGAGCTCAATACGCTGGGCGCACGCCTGTTCCCGAACCCCACCAGCGAGACGCTGACGCTGGAGTTACCTACCGCACAGGAGGCCAGCCTTGAGATCTACAGCACCACTGGTCAGCGCGTTCTTACTCAACACCTGAGCGACAAACAGCGCTATGTCATGAACATCAGTCACCTGCCCGTCGGCGTGTACGTCGTGAAAGTGCAGGGCGAGCAAGGGCAGTTCGTGCAGCGGGTGGTGAAGGAGTAAACGCTTATTTTTAAAGACACTTAAAAACGGGCCGCTCACGAAGAGCGGCCCGTTTTGTGTTTAATGCACGCGAAATGACGAACTTGCGCCCATGGCCAAAAAGACGCACAAGATTTACGGCATCAACTCGGTGATGGAAGCGCTGGATGCCGGGCGCGATTTCGACAAAGTGATGCTCAGGCGCGATATGGGCGGCAAGGCGCTGAAAGAGCTCGTTGACAAACTAGAAGCGGCGCATGTGCCGATCCAGAAAGTGCCCGATGTGCGCCTGAAAAAAGAAACCGGCGGCGGCGACCAACACCAGGGGATCGTGGCGTTCGTTTCGCCGATCAAATACTACCGCATCGAAGATGTGCTGATGCAGCTTTACGAAACGGGCGAGACGCCCTTCTTCGTGATGCCCGCCGGCGTGACCGACATGCGT
>CAZTEZ010000503.1:0-2118 GCA_964611815.1 uncultured Bacteroidia bacterium
ATAAACCAGGCCTAATTCCTGTGCTTTGGCGGCATCAAAAGCCTCGCCCGTCAGTAGAATCTCACGCGCTTTTTGCTCGCCCAGTTTGCGGATGATAAAGTACATCGCCACGGCCGGGATATTCGCATAGCGCACATCCTCGACGGCAAACGTGGCCGTATCAGCAGCGAAGACAAAGTCGCAGGCAGCCGCCAGCCCCAGGCCCTCGTTGACAGCCGCACCCTGTACTTCGGCAATCACGACTTTTTTGAAGCGCTGAATCGTGTGGTAGAACTGTGCGAGGAAGCCCGTGTCGGTGATGTTTTCTTCAAGCGAATACTGCTGCAGCTTGCTCAGGTACTCTGGGTCGGTGCCTTTGCAGAAAGCCTCGCCCTCGGAGCGAATGATGACCGCGCGCACCTGAAAGTCGTTCGCGGCTTGCTGTAGGCGCTTGAGGATGGCTTCGATGAAGCTGTAGTCGAGGCGGTTATCGCGTTCGCTGTGCGTGAGGGTGATCGTGGCGATGCCGTTGTCCGTCGTGTAGCTGGTGTACTGTCCGTTCAGGTTGCTCATAGTGGCAAAAATGGGTGAGAATCGAGTGTTGAGAAAAGAAAATCAGCGTGGGCATAAGGTACGCAAAACGCCTCGAAACGGAACCCTTTAAGAAAGCTTCACGCTTTACAGTTAGCAACTCCACAGGGCATTGCGTTTCTTGTGCCTGGCATGGATACAACGCCTCAAATCACCTCTATCGCATGAAAATCGGCATCGTATGTTACCCGACCTTTGGTGGCAGCGGCGTAGTGGCTACCGAACTCGGTATGGCCCTCGCTCAGAATGGCCACCAGGTACATTTTATCACCTACGACCGGCCGGTGCGTCTGCGCGGTTTTTCGGAGAACGTGCATTACGAGCCCGTGCGCGCCGAGGAGTACCCGCTCTTCGATTTCGTGCCCTACGAATCGGCGCTCGTCAGCAAAATGGTGGAGGTCACGCAGCGCGAAAAGCTGGACCTGCTGCACGTGCATTATGCCATCCCCCACGCCAGCGCGGCCTATATGGCGCAGCAGATTCTAAAAGAAACCTGTTGTGATGTGCCGACCGTGCTTACGCTGCACGGCACGGATATCACGCTCGTGGGGCGCGAGGCGGCGTATAAACCAATCGTCCAGTTCAGCATCAACCAGAGCAGTGCGGTGACGGCTGTGTCGCAATCGCTGGCCGACGACACTTACGCCAACTTCGAGATCGACCGCGATATCCAGGTGATCCCCAACTTTGTAGAGCTCGAGCGCTTCGAAAAAGTGCGTGAGAAAGGCATGAAATCCAAGCTCTTCCACGACGACGAGCCGGTGCTGATCCATGTCTCCAACTTCCGGCCCGTTAAGCGCGTGATGGATGTGATGGATATCTTCTGTAAAGTGCGTCAGCAACGCCCGGTGAAGATGGTCTTCGTCGGCGACGGCCCCGACCGCAGCCAGCTGCTCGACATCGTGCGGGAGAAAAACCTGATGGGCAGCGTCATTTTCCTAGGCAAACAAGAGGCGATTGAGTACATCTTGCCGATGGGGCATGTGTTCGTGATGCCCTCGGAGTCAGAGAGTTTCGGTCTGGCAGCACTGGAGGCCATGGCCAGTGGGTTGCCCGTCATTGCGACGAACACCGGCGGCGTGCCCGAGCTGGTGCAGCAGGGCGAGTGCGGCTTCCTCAGCGACGTGGGCGACACCGACGAGATGGCGGCCAACACGCTCAAGCTGCTCGAGAGCCCCGAGACCTACAAGCGTCATCGCAAAAACGCACTGAAGCGCGCCAAACAGTTCAGCATTGAGAATGTCGTACCTTTGTATGAAAACCTCTACCAGAGCGTTATTCAAGCAAGAACTCCTGCATAATTCTCCTGATGGGTTTCATCAAGTTCCTTCTGGGCTTTTTCCTGTTCGTGATCATCACGCGCATTCTGTTTCGCTTGTTTCGGCCACAGATTACGCGCTGGTTTGTCGGGTATTTGCAACGGAAAGTCGAAGAGTCGCAGGTGAAGCAGCGCAACGCGTTTAACCAGCAACACGACCCCAACTTCAAAGAAGAGGTGCACCTGAACAAGGACGTGAAGGTGAAAGTCCCGCGCGAAGACAAGAAGAC
>CAZTEZ010000504.1:0-2105 GCA_964611815.1 uncultured Bacteroidia bacterium
CAACGACGACCGCCGCGATGAACGCCGTGACGACCGCAAAGATGACCGGCGCTACAACCGTGGTGGCTATCGCAACGACCGACGAGATGACCGGAGGGACGACCGAAGAGACGACCGTAAACCGCGCTACGGTAAACCGGACAGCAAGCAGGGCTACAAGCGTCGCAGTGGCGAACGTGAAGATCGCCGTCGGGATGACCGCAGGGACAATCGCCTGGATGACCGCAGGGACAATCGCCGGGATGATCGCCGTAACAATCGCGATGACCGACGAGATGACCGACGCGGCCGTGTTGACTACAACAAAAAGGGCAAGGACACCCGCTTCGAACGCATCCAAAAGCACGAGCACAAGGGCCCGAACCTGAAAAAACGCCCAAAGCCCAAGAAGCAAAACGCGCTGGAGGATGAAGTGCGGCTGAACAAGTACATCGCGCGCTGCGGGGTGTGTTCGCGTCGCGAGGCCGATACGCTGATTAGCGAGGGCAAAGTGAAAGTCAACGGCGAGGTGGTGACGGAAATGGGCGTGAAAATCAAGCGCTCGGAAGACACCGTGAGCGTCAACGGCAAGACGCTGGTGCTGGAGGATTTCGTGTACGTGCTGCTCAACAAGCCGCGCAACGTGATTTCGACCACCAGCGACCCGGAAGGCCGCCAGACCGTGCTCGAGCTCGTGAAGGACGCCACTGATGATCGCATCTTCCCCGTCGGTCGGCTCGACCGCAACACCACGGGCTTGCTGCTCATCACCAACGATGGCGGCTTGACGAACAAGCTGACTCACCCGAGCTTTGAGATCGAGAAGCTCTACCACGTGACCACCGACAAGCCCATCGAAGAGCGCGACATCGAAAAGCTGAAGATGGGCATCCTACTCGACGATGGCTCGATTAAAGTCGATGCCATCTCGCGCGTGGCCGAGGGCGGCGACAACGAAGTGGGCCTGCGCATCCACAGCGGGCGCAACCGCATCGTGCGCCGCATGTTCGAGCACCTGGGCTACGAAGTCGAGAAGCTCGACCGCGTGCAGTTCGCCTTCCTGACCAAAAAGCACCTCCCCCGTGGCGAATGGCGCCACCTGAGCAAGCAGGAAGTCGGGCAGCTGAAGGGGATGTAGGCGTTATGAACCAGGATTTGCCGGATTGGAGAACCAGATCAGAGAACCAGAATTTCCAGAATTCACTGAATTAACAGAATTCTGGCAATTGTGTTAATTCTGAAAATTCTGGTTCAGAGGTTGAGACCAGGAATTAATTCTGGCTCATCGAGAAATATCTTGGCCTGCCGCTTGTTTATTTTGACTAAGTCTAATTAAATTAGCGGTATGGAATTGCTAGCTGCTACCGCATCCGGCGAAATCCGTTTCTGCACGGACTGCGACACTTACCGCATCCTCTGGATGGGTGTGATGATCGACTTTGAGGAAGACGAGCTTGCGCATTTCAAACGCCAGCTTGAGCGCCACCACCATCTGAGTAACTGTTGCATGGACACCGACGTGGTTGTCCCAACAGGACTGAAGAAGCTCTGGCTGCGCTTCAGCAAAGATGAGCTGCTGCGCTTCTCTGAACTTCTGGAAGAGGCGCAAGACCGGCATGCACGCTTGATGGCCGAGCCTTGGCACCGCAACATAGAGTTGTATGATACACCCGCCATCAGTCGCGGCGCACACGCCATTGGCAGTAAGCAGTTGATTGCAGATTACGAATTGGCACACCAGCCGGATCATTTGCGCATCACATACGGTAACTGGGGCATCGACCTGCCATATTCTCATTTCTGGGAGCTCTATGAGAACGTCGAAACCATTGCAAAAGAGTCGATGGCGGCAGATGAGGGTGCTAATCATTACCTGGTTTTGGACACGCCATTGCAGAACTTTAAATTGCTGATCAACGTCTGTGATGCCCCAACCGTTTTAAACGAATTACAGCGTGCGGCCTGGCGCTCACCTGTACTGCAAAGCCTGGCAGGCCGCTGGAATTAAGAGACACGTAAGGTGTAAAGTTGAGTGACTTGACGGCCCTTCCAAAGGAAGTAGAGAGTAGACGAGTGTATGCTTCAAAGGAAGGGCCGTCTTTTCTGATAAGAAAAATGACCGACTA
>CAZTEZ010000505.1:0-2084 GCA_964611815.1 uncultured Bacteroidia bacterium
TGCTGGCGGGCTTACCAAGAGATTTTTACCTGCCGGTCGTGATGTGCCTGCACCGGCTGAAAGACAAGCGCGAGGGCTTTCAGGAAGCACTCGCAATCAAATCGACGCTACCCGTTTCGGAACCCGATGACCGAGGTTTAATCGAAACGGCGAACGTCTACCTGGCCCCCGCCAACTATCATTTACTTTTTGATAGCAAGCAGCAGTTTGGCCTTGCAATCACCGAGTTGGTCCAGTATTCCCGGCCCTCAATCGATGTGATGTTCGAGTCCGCAACAGACATCTACGGCAAGCGTATCTTGGCGGTCCTTTTGAGCGGTGCCAACCGCGATGGCGCGCTGGGCATCGCCCGCGTCGTCGAGTCCGGTGGCACGGCACTCGTACAATCGCCCGAGGACTCGGTTATGGATACCATGCCGCGAGCTGCCATCGAGATGGCGGAAGTCGAACACGTGCTGAGTTCCAAAGCGATCCTTGAGACGCTGCAGAATTTGAACACCCTGGCCAGCACCGTTTGATCGAACGGGCTCGCCGACCTCGCGTACATTCAATGTCTTAAACGAGCATGCAGTCGCGTTTCAACTCGCCCGTCATGGCTGCACTACCGAAAATCTGACGACCAAAACACTGCGAAAATTCACGCACAAAAAGCCGGTCGATACACGCAAACTGGGTATTTGTCGAGGAATAACAAAAGACGGTCGAAAAGCTTGGCATTGCTGCACGCGACATTTCCACACCCCGCCGTGAACGAACAACCAGTCTGTAATTCGCTATTTTTGAGCCAACTAAGAGAGTTTCTGTCGCACTATGCAGCGAACCTTTACTGCACTATTGTGCATGAAATTTGAAAAAATGTTGGCGATTCAGTTTTAGGGATGTTTTGCCAATGGGCCGCAATGTGTATATTTGCGCAGTATCTCACCTCAAAGAGCGACGATAAGTGCCCCTCGCGAAACACATAGGAAATGCAGAACTGATTGGACGTCACCCCGAGGGCCCCATCTCGAATACATATGCCCTGTACAAGGACATGCATGACAACAACGTCATCTATTCTTACAAAGGCATCGTAACTTCAGATTTGGTTGGCCACGTACTTGGCATCATGGAAGAACGCCTCGAAGACGAAGGAACCGACACCAAGGTCTCCAAGAAAGTCTTCAATGTTATGGTTGAAAGTCTGAACAACGTCTACGCCGACGAAGAGCAAATGGAAAAAGACGAGTATGACCCTTCGGCGATGCTGATGGTCAAAAAGTTCGGCTCATCGTACACCATCGTAACCGGCAGCTACATTCCCAAAAAGAAAGTACCCGTCATTAAACAACTGGTTGATCACATCAATGAGCTTGACCACTCTGAACTGAAGGCATACTATCAGGAGGTGCTCAGCTCGCAAGAAGATGACCCCAGCGGCATCACGCAGCTTGGCATCCTCGATTTGGCGAAGAAGTCACGTAACGTCCTGCTTTACAATTTCAAATACATCAACACCGACTTCAGCTTCTTTTCTTTAGAAGCCACGATTGACACCAATCGCAAGTAAGTTTGGTTACATCCCCGGCCCCCACCACCAATCCTTCTCACACTTTAACTAATTAAGAAACAGCAATGATTGAGCCACTGAAAATCGAGCCGACCCACAAAACACCCAAGGTTTATCTGGACCCCCAGGAGAGTGTTTTCGAGGTGAGCGGCCGTTCGATCCCTGAGGACTCTGTGGGTTTTTACAAACCCATCCTGGAGTGGCTGGATGACTACGCCAACAATCCTGCGAGCAAGACTGACTTTAAGTTCGAACTCGAGTACTTCAACACGAGTTCGTCTAAGAACATCCTTGAAATCCTCAAGAAGCTCGAGCGGGTGTACCAAGACGGCCACGATGTACATATCAAGTGGTATTACGACGAAGACGACGAGGACATGGAAGAAACCGGCGAAGACTATAAAGCGCTGCTTTCTGTTCCGCTCGAACTCGTGATGGCCGTTTACTAAGTCCGAAAGACTCCAAATATCTCACTCCCACCGCATATCTCCGAAGGCGCACATTATACAACTCAATCTGTCAGTTAGCGATGACG
>CAZTEZ010000506.1:0-2080 GCA_964611815.1 uncultured Bacteroidia bacterium
GCTCAGTCAGCAGATGCGCGTCCAGTTTGGTGGTGATGCCCAGCGCCTGCGTGAGCTTGCCCGGCCCGTTTGTTAGCTGGTAATCCTTGCCCTTGATGCCCCGCTTTTCGCGTAGCAGGTCGATATGATTGAGCGGTCGCACGCCACGAATGAGCACGGCCTCTGGGGTGCCCTCGCGGTTGGCGACGATATTCAGCAAATGGTGGATGCCATAGCACAGGTAAACGTAAGCATGCCCGCCGGGCAAAAACAGCGTTTCCGTGCGCTTGGTGAGACGATGTAGGTGAGCGTGGCAGGCTTTGTCGTCGACGGCATAGGCCTCTGTTTCAACGATTTCTGCTTGCAATGTCGTGCCGTCTGCAAGCCTGTGTTGCAGCACCTTGCCCAGCATATCGCGGGCTAGGGCGACGACATCGGGCTGCTGGAAATAAGTCGGTTCGAGCAGCTGCATAGGCTGCGGTTTTAGGGCGCTGCGCGTTTATCGGCTGCGCTTCCAGAGCCAGTAGATCAGCAGCAGTACCACGATCGGGACGAAGTACTTGATTATGAATCCGATTGTCGTCGCAATCAGTGAAGCAAAGAAACCTAAAATGTGGAAGAAGAAAACCACAATTAAGATGATGATGAGAAGACCAATTAGTAGCCGCATGAGGGTTATTTTTTACGTAGGAGGTAAATGAGAAGAACGATTATGATCACTGGGGCGAAAATCATAATCAGAAATTTGATCAGTTTGCCTAAAAGCCAAAAAGCTAGAAAAATGCCTATGACAATCAGCGCAAAGCTTACCCAACCTTTTTGTTTACTGTTCATGTGATTATTACTGATAATGGCAATCGTTATACTAAATACGAATATGGGAACTGAACTGTTGATCAATCGCCGTTAATTTCTGTTAAAGCCCCCGTTTTGCCGTCGAACGGGATGATTTATACTTGCAGAACACCCGGATTGAAGGGCGGGACATCAGGGTTCAGGTTGGCCGTTTCAATGCCGATCGAGATCGCTTTGCGCGTTTCGTCGGGCCGGATGACGTCATCGACCCACAAGCGCGCGGCGGCATAGTAGGGCGAAAGCACGCTGTTATACTGGTCTTCAATCTTCGAGAGCTGCTCCTGTTCCTGTTCGGGGGTCAACTCTTCGCCACGGCGCTTGGCTTTGGACTTCTCGATTTGCAGCAAAGTTTTCGCAGCAGATTTGCCGCTCATCACCGCGATTTGTGCGGTGGGCCAAGCGAAAATCAGACGTGGATCGTATGCTTTACCGCACATGGCGTAATTGCCTGCGCCATAGCTGTTTTGCACTACGATGCTGAACTTCGGCACCACCGAATTCGCGACAGCGTTCACCATCTTCGCGCCGTCTTTGATAATACCGCCGTGCTCTGAGCGTGAACCGACCATGAAGCCAGTTACGTCGTGCAGGAACACGAGCGGGATGCGCTTTTGGTTGCAGTTCATGATAAAACGTGCGGCTTTGTCGGCAGAATCCGAGTAAATCACACCGCCGAACTGCATCTCGCCGTTCTTACTCTTCACAATCGCCCGGTGGTTCATCACGATGCCCACGCTCCAGCCGTCGATGCGCGCGTAACCGGTGATGATCGTTTGGCCGTAGCCTTTTTTGTACTCGTCGAAACTATCGGCGTCAATAATCGTATCGAGCAGCTTATAGCTATCGTATGGCTTGTTGGACTCCTCGGGCATCAGCTCATAGGCCTTCTCCGGCGGTGTGGCAGGCACTTTGGGTTCGATGCGGTCGAAGCCGGCTTTGGGGGTGTGCCCAAGTTTGCCAACGAGCGATTTGACCTTGTCTAGGGCCTCTTCATCGTTTTTCATTTTGTAGTCCGTGACGCCCGAAATCTCGGTGTGCGTCTCGGCACCGCCAAGCGTCTCGATGTCAACGGTTTCGCCTATGGCGGACTTCACGAGATAAGGTCCTGCAAGGAACACATAGCCCGTGCCGTCGACGATCATCGCCTCGTCGCTCATGATCGGCAGGTACGCCCCACCCGCCACGCAGGGGCCCATAATCACGGCCAGCTGCGGGATGCCCATGCTGCTCATGCGGGCGTTGTTGA
>CAZTEZ010000507.1:0-2062 GCA_964611815.1 uncultured Bacteroidia bacterium
CGCACAGTCCACGGAACTGCCCGCCTCGGAAAAAACTCCATCGGAGTGCACATTTCAGGATACGGAAACCCAGCGCCATTGCAGATTGATTGAATCAATGGCTTACTGATTCAGAGGTGAACACTTCGATGTCTTTCCTCGCGATGTCCCACCATTCCGTTGTGATCGGCTGCCAAGCCGCGGCCCTTACATCTCTGCTCAGTCTCGCCGTGAGGTAGCTTGGGATAGATGTCTCGATATAGACGCTTTTCTTTATGTGTGGACCGCCAAGTATCGAACGCTGCTTCAGCGCAGTACGCTGGAGCCAGCTACACATGGAATGGGGGGACTAGCCAGACCCGGAAAGCGCGCCTCCAACCCCGGCGTTAGTAACGGATTTCGATGCGCTGACCGGGGCTGGGCTGAGAAAGTTGTTAGGCCATTGCTTCTCTTCGGCTTCTCCGGCTGGCGCCGGAACTGCATAACTTGTCCACGGAATTGGAGGCTTCCGCAGAAACTGAGGCTCGTTGACTTGCGAATATCCAAGACCGACGAGGCATCCATTACAAATCATGTTTTGGCGTCGTTATCGCTCATGCCGCGCGCCACAGGAACAGTAATCTCAATTCCGTTTCCTATCCGCAGACAGATTCTCCCCTCAGCGATCTGCGCAAAATCGACGGTCAAGCCCCAACGCTCGATCGCCACCCGACCTTGTATTTTCGGAAGTTGTGATTCTCCGTCAAGCGCGACCGAACGCTCCAACACTTTTACCGCCAACAGCTCAAAAGTATCCTGATGCTCAATATTAACCCGTCGCCCATCTGAGTTTACACGTACTCGAAAAATCCCGATCTTTTCATCTAATTCAAAACGAGCGGAAACGCCCGGCTCGCTTGGCCCAACCGATTCCCCAGTCGGGGAACCAACAATTGTATCGTCATCGGCTGGAAGGAGAGAGCGCCCTTCTTTAGGGACATCATCTATGGACTTATACCCCAAGCTCTGAGCACGGGATAGCGCCTCTCGCAACTGCGCCTCGCTACGTTTTTTATTTCCGGACTGTAACTCCCTCTGAGCTTGACCGACTTTACAGTTCACCCATCGCTCCCAAGCCACCTTTCGCCAAGACTCCGGCAACACCGATGAGGACGCTACCATTTCATAGTATGGCAAAGTCTCGCGAAACATGCCCGCCTTCTCAAATGCTTCCCCAACAGTAAATGGATGAACCTCCCCTCGCCACGCCAAGTTGCGACCAAACTGCTTTGTCAGAAGTCCTGAAAACTTAGATTTCAAATCATTCCTTGCATCGCCAAATCTTGAATCCTTCGCCATAAACTCGACCACAGGGGCGAGGCATAGAACTGGGTTTTCCCTGGCCCATAAACCGTACTTTCTCGGCTTCAGATTGCTACCATCCTCACTGTCAAAGAAATGATACAGGCCATCCCAATCGCTTTTTCTAACCCACAACTCGGTCAAGCGCTGCACACAAGTTCTGATCAACTCCACCTTTCCTTCGTCCTCACAAAAAGCGTCTAGATAGCGCAAAAGCACATCCTGATCAAACACCCGTGGTATGCACTCCACCCCGTTCTCAGGTTGGCCAACTTCCAAGAAGGCTTTCGCAACTATTTCATAATGCACATCTCGCAGAGGTTGTACGCCCTCGCGGACGAACATTTCCACGATTAAAAGGCCACTGTCCCTGCACGGGTGTTTCGACAGCAACTCGCCTGCCACGTCTAAACTCTGCGGATATGGACACGCGGCAGTCTTTGCCTTTAAAAACTGGACCTCAAACTTTCCGCGGAATTCCAAGGCAACGGGTTCCCATTGCTGATACGCGGCTGATAGCAAATCACCTCGATACGCAACAAGTCCTAGAGTCTGGCGTGAAATGCGCAAACCCGCGTCTGACAGTTCTAACAGGTTTGTATAAATAACTTTCCATAACCCAGTTTCCTGAGCGTCTAAATGGAGCATCTTCTCTATACATCTCTGGACGGCCGCCGCCCATGCCGGCGTAGTTAGTATTTCTCCTCGTTGGTGCTCATCACTAAGAGACTGAATGAGGTCG
>CAZTEZ010000508.1:0-2051 GCA_964611815.1 uncultured Bacteroidia bacterium
GGGCGCCCCCTGGCCACCAAGCGCGATGTCCTGCGCGCGGAAATCCGTCACCAAAGGCGCACTCAGATACGCTGCGATGGTCTGTCCGCAGCCCAGTTGCAGAGTGTAGCCGGGCGCGTCTTCGGTGGGGTTCGGCGCGTGAAACAATGTGTGCCCATGCAGGCCGATGATCTGCGGCTGTGGGTCTGTGTCTGCTAAAAAATCACGCAAAGACTCGCCTAGAAAGTGGCTGTACGTCACATTCAGTTCGGTGAGCGCGCGCCCGCTGAGCAGCTCGGCGTGGCGCAGGCGCTCAGTCAATTCGTCGGGGTAGGTGAGTGTCGTGGTCTTCAGGAACTCGAAGCGCGGCTCTCGAGCGGGGCGCAACCGGACTAGCGCGAGGTCTAGCCCATCCAGCGAGCTGCCGGACATCGCCCCCAGCGCCACGTATTCTTGTTGCTCTTTTAATACCGATCGCACGCCCACAAGTTAGCATCCGATTGGGCACGCGTTTCTATTTTCGTACGTTTACAACTTGCAATCTCACGCCAGCGCCCATGAACTACGTCGAACAACGCTATCTCGAACGCCTGCAATCGGACTTCCGCAGGGTGGCGTCGCAGCTGCAGGCGCTCATCGCACGGCTGATGAAAGAGAACGTCTCGAAATACCCGCTTTTCGTTGCCGCACGGGGTGATATCGAGCTGGGGCTGAAGTTCATGGACAGCGAGTCGATGGATCTTTATTGGGAGTTCCGCATCTCGCACCTCGAAGAGATGGTCAAGCGCGGGCTGGTGACGAAAGACCAACTCGCGACCTTCAAACGCGAGTACCCCGACCCGCTGACGAAAGCCTGCATCCTCGTGGTGCCGCCCAACGCCGAGCAGACGAAGTTCACGTTTATTCCGTATCCGGCGAGCGCGTAGAGGTGTTTGGGAACCTCGCCTCTGACATTCGTGTTAAATGTTGACTATTCAATAACTGTTTCACTCATGACCCTACTCAGCACCACCTTGCTCAGCATGACGATTCTCGTTTTGCTCAGCACTCATTCATTAAAAGACGATGCTAGCTTCCGCATCAATTTTGGAAAGCAATCGGATTCGCCGGATTGGCTGGTAATCAACGACAATGTCATGGGTGGGCTTTCAGAAAGCTCGGTCAGGCAAAGGCCTGATTACGTGCACTTTGAGGGGAAAGTGTCTCTGGAAAACAACGGAGGATTTGCTTCCTATCAAAGCCAGTATGACGCTTTCAATCTTTCTGGCTTCAAAGAAATACGCCTTCGTGTTCGTAGCCAGCAACCCATTCCGTTTTCAATACTATTGAAAGATAAGCAACCGTACTACACACCGAATTACAAGGGCAGGTTTACACCTTCGAAGGATTGGGAAGTTATCACAATCCCAATCAATAAAATGGAAGCTTACATTTTAGGGCGGAAGGTAGGAGGCGCACCTGCTAAATCCACTTTGGAAAAAATCATCCGTATTGGGTTGATAACTGAAATAAAACAGCCTGTACCTTTCGAGCTTGATATTGACTACATCGAATTTCGGGTGTAGCTCACTTCTGCGGGTTCGTCGCAAACACCGTCGCTTCGGTGATGAAGCCGCGGCGGTCCATTTCGAGCATGCTCACAATCGTGTGCGCGATCTCTTCGGCGCGGAGTTTGGTTTGCTGCTCTTTTTCGGTGTAGGTCTTTTTGTCGGGGCGATCCAAGGGCGACTGCACGTTGTCGGCGAAATGCGTCATCACCTCGCTGGGGTTCACGAGCATCACCCGGATGTTGTGCTCGCGTAGCTCGCCACGCCAGGCTTCGGTCATGCCGCGCAGGGCGAACTTTGTGGCGTTGTAGCCGCTGGCATTGGGCGAGCCGCGCAGCGCCGAGGTGCTGGCGACATTCACGATATCGCCGTGACCTTGCTCGACGAACACCTTGGCGGCCTCGCGGGCCATCAGCGTCGCGCCCAGCACGTTGGTGCGCCACATGGCCTCAAACTGGTCGGCCTCCATTTGCAGCAGCGGCGCCATATAGCCCCACCCGGCGTTGTTGATCAGGATATCGAGCC
>CAZTEZ010000509.1:0-2024 GCA_964611815.1 uncultured Bacteroidia bacterium
CGCGGCGTTGTCCACCAGCACATACTGCGCGTGCCGCGGCTGGCACAGAGCGATGGCCTCCGTTGCACCGAGCTTGATCCGAAACAGGTCGCCGTGTTTCGCCCGCGCATCGAGCCAGAAGCCGGGCTGCGCATCAGCGAGCTCCGGGAGTATACCGATGAACGGCCAGCCGCCAATCTTGGGTAATGCCGCGCCCACTTTCCGCCCCTCAATCCAGGTAATCTTCGGCACCGCCAGCACGGACGGTGTCGAGCGTGAAGCAATGGAAACCACCGGAGAACAGCCGCCGGTGCCGATGGCGAACCGGAATCGTGGTGAATCCATGCTGTTCGAGTGTGCGAACCAGTTCTGGGAACAGCGCGTTTACGACCACCGTGTTCTCGTCGATGGAGAGGACGTTAAGGTCGATATAGGTACTGGTGAGCACCAGTTCGTCGGCGTCATAGTGCGGAAAGATGTTCTCCGACGGTTCCGGCGGGTAGATGACGTCCCATTGCCGCAGCGGCTTGGGGAGTTGCTCGCGCACAGCGGGGTTGCGCAGCAGCAGCAGGCCCGGGCGCAGTGGCAGGATGGTGCTGTCGATGTGATTGTCGTTCAGTCGATAGACCCGGTGGAACCGGAAGCGACCCTCGAAGTGGCGCTCCAGCCACTGCAGGGCGAGCTCGTGATTCTCGGTGGAGACATTGACCAGGATGTCGTTGCCGAAGCGCAGGCATTGGGCGGCGTCGAACATCATCTCGAAGCCGGTATCGAAATCAGATGCCTCCCGCGAATAAACAGCCTCGATCGCCGGCACCTTCTCGCCGGACACGTACGAGGTGTCGAACGATAGGTCCGTCATCATCGGTCGCGGCATTGAAGTCCAGCGCGACCCACCTCGAAAGTAACGATAGAAAACGGGCTTCAGCAGATCGTTCTCGAAATAGCGAGCACGCACCTGCGGGGCCGTCTCGACGATCTCGTCGCCGACGATTATGGCCTGATCACGGACGTTGAGCGCTGGCATTGTCGTCGCTTCCCAATAAGGCGTTCGAAACGGCGTCACCTCGGTCAGCGGCGTCGGGCGGTGCACCGTCACCCCGGCAGTTTTCAGCGCTGTGACCAGCTCTTCCACGTCCTCGTTCAGCTCCTCGAGGTATTGCTTGCGAAACTTGCGCACCGGCGTGCGCTTGCCATCCTCGCTCGCGCAACTTTTTGTGTTGTTGTGCTCATAGTAGGGATACCAGAACGCCGAATAAGCCTGGTCGTGAAAGAAGAGCTTGAACGACAGTTCCAGCTCCTGCGCGTCGTAGTGAACGGGCGACCCCACGATCACCTCTTTCAGGGGCGACCACTCATCGTAGCTGTTGACTTTCATGATCCGCTCGGCGTTTGTTGTGTTGAGGAACAAGCGATGCAATGACGGTTGTATAATGCCGCCACGGCTGTGCGCGTCAGCGCCGTTTATCTCACATCCAATGGTGTGAAGGCCCGCCTGCTAGGAACCCGACTCCAAACTGAGTAAGGCATAGCAGCGCGCGACGGCATTCCGGGTGGCAGGTGTTCTTCGGGCGGCGCCCGGCTGCGGGAAGCCGTAGGCAACTGCGCTGAACGCGTGAATCAGCTCGCTATCCGCCCGGCGCGTAGCCAGGCTGATAGTCATGCGCCGACCTGGTGAGCCCGCTGAGGCTCGTTGGTAATCAGGTGCGCCGATATCCGATTCAGAAGCCATGGGCGCGATACCCTTCATTTGCACTGAGGTTGTAGATCAGCTTGCTGACCAGCAACGACAGAAACTTCAAGGCAAGGGTCGGCGTGGGCATCGTGGGCATGGCCCGTAGCGCCGTGCGCGCTGCCACAGGCCTGGCGCCTGGTCCGGTGAGGCGGTACTGGGCCGGGCTGATGGGCCCGAACATCACTTTGGCCCAGATGCCGGGCTCGCTGACAAAGAGTCGGCGCAAGGGCGGCTTGCAGCCGATCACCTCGGCGACGCTCTCCAGGAAGCGCAGATAGTCGGTAAGGGTAAGGAGTCGCTCGGCATCAAC
>CAZTEZ010000510.1:0-2020 GCA_964611815.1 uncultured Bacteroidia bacterium
GGTGCCGTCTTTGCCGATCACCCAGTTGTCTGATACGGCCGCAATGCAAATGATGTGTTTCATGTCGTTAAAAAGGGGAGCGTGTTTAGAGGTGTTCAGACCGCCACGGGCGCTTTGATGGCCGGGTGGGGGTCGTAGCCGACGAGCTTGATGTCGTCGTAAGTAAACTCGTCGATGTGTTTAATGTCCGGGTTCAATTCGAGGGTGGGCAAAGGGCGGTGGTCGCGCTCAAGTTGGGTGCGTGCCTGTTCGAGGTGGTTCAAATAGAGGTGGGTATCGCCGGTGGTGTGCACCAGCTCACCGGGTTGCAGGCCAGTGACTTGTGCCACCATGTGAATCAGCAGCGCATACGAGGCGATGTTGAATGGCAGGCCGAGGAAGACATCAGCCGAGCGCTGGTAGATCTGCAGCGACAGCTTGCCTTCTGCGACGTAGAACTGGAACATCACGTGGCAGGGCGGGAGCTTCATCTTCGGCACTTCGCCGACGTTCCATGCGCTGACCATCATTCGGCGCGAGTTGGGCGTCTGTTTGATCTGCTCAATCACCGCCGCCAGCTGGTCGATGGTATTGCCGTCAGCCGTAGGCCACGAGCGCCATTGCACGCCGTAGACGGGGCCGAGTTCGCCGTTTTCGTCGGCCCACTCGTCCCAAATCGAAACGCCATTGTCTTTCAAGTATTTGATATTCGACGAACCGGCGATGAACCATAATAGCTCATGCACGATCGACTTGAAGTGCACTTTCTTGGTCGTCAGAATCGGGAAGCCCGTGCTGAGATCGAAGCGCATCTGGTGGCCGAAGAAACCGATGGTGCCCACGCCCGTGCGGTCGCTTTTCTCGACACCGTGGTCGAGTATGTGCTTTAGCAGGTCGTGGTATTGGTGCATCTGGTGGGCCATAGCAGTGGAGTTGGCGGTTTTCAGACTGACGTTTGCGCTGCAAACTTAATCGTTTTTACCCGAACGCTCGTAACAGCGACTTGATAAGCTGGGTTAGCAAAATGCTACAGGTTTCGTACCTTTGCGGCCGTTCCCAATCACATCCCCATTTTGATCAACACCCTGTCCACTTACGAGATGCAAGCCAAAAAATGTTCAGAATCGTTCACGCAAATGACAGAAATTGTTATGCCGAACGACACCAATGGCCTGGGTAACCTTATGGGGGGCAAACTGCTGCATTGGATGGACGTGGTCGCGGCCATCGCCGCGCAGCGCCACGCCGGTCGGGTGGTGGTGACGGCCTCAGTCGATTTCGTGGACTTTAAATCGCCGATTGCGCTCAACGAAGTCGTGTCGCTGGAGGCGCGCGTCACCCGGGCGTTCACGACATCCATGGAGGTGCGCATCGATGTTTATGCCGAGCTGCCCACTAAGGGCATTCCACGTCGCGATTGCAACACGGCTTTCTATACCTTTGTGGCCGTCGATCAATCGGGCCGCCCTATCCCTGTTGTCCCTCTGGAGCCCGAAACCGAAGAGGAAAAGCACTGGTACGAGCACGCCCTTGACCGCCGACACATGCGCCTCAAAAACGCCAAACGCAACTGACCATAATGGTCATTTAAAGTTTTCTGCAGGGCGAATAATCATTGATAAAGAACCTCTAGACACAAATGGCTGATCTCTCCACCCTCCAATCCAAAATCGAAGCTGCTTGGGACAACCGCGATTTGCTTAAGCAAGACGACCACAAGCAGGCCGTGCTTGACACCCTCGAACTCATCGACAAAGGTGAGCTGCGTTGCGCCGAACCCACCGACGATGGATGGCAGGTTAATGACTGGGTAAAGAAGGGCGTGATCCTGTATTTCCCCATTGCGCAGATGGACACCCACGAGGTGGGCATCTTCGAGTACCACGACAAAATTCCGCTGAAAAACCGCTTTGCCGAGCGTGGCATCCGCGTGGTGCCCCCGGCGACCATTCGCTACGGCGCGTATGTGTCCGATGGCGTGGTCGTGATGCCCAGCTACATCAACATCGGCGCGTATGTCGACAAAGGGACGATGGTTGAC
>CAZTEZ010000511.1:0-2018 GCA_964611815.1 uncultured Bacteroidia bacterium
CCTGGTGTTCTTCAGCTGCGGCGCGGGCCGCATCAGCCATGTGGGTATCTACGTGGGCAACGCGCGCTTCGTGCATGCCGCCAACAGTGGCGTGCAGTACGACCACCTCGACGAGCCCTTCTGGGCCGAGAGCTACATCGGTACCCGCCGGCCCAATCAGTTCTGAGGCGATTGAGAGGCGCTGGCGTTTTCGCCCGTCACCTGCTCCTCTTCGTGCATGTAGCTCTCCAGCAGCTCGAGGACATCGGCACCCGGCTCGTTGTGTTCGAAGCGCTTGAGCTGCACGGCCTCAGTCATCGAACGCAAGTCGCCCTCGAGCTTGAGTTTGCGGAAGTAGTTGCGATAACGCAGCAAAATCCAGCGCTCAATCGTCTGGTTGATGCGCGCGTTGAGACGCGTCGACCAACGCCCCCAAAACAGGCCCATGCCTAAGCCGAATAGATAGAAAGGCCGGGCGTACCACAACGGTCCACGGTTGCGGCGACGCAGGGCATCGCGCAAGAACGCGATGTGCTGGGCTTTGGTCGCGCGCAGATTCGAGAGGCGCTCGCGGTCGCCCCGCGCCATGCGGTACCACCCCAGTCGCATCGACTCCCGGGCGTGGAGGTCGCGCAAAAAGTAATGCGTCTGCCGAACGATGCGTTGCGCCATGCCGTGAAGCTAACACCTAGCCGCGAAAGCGCCTAGTGTCAAGTGCGTTCGTGAAGTGGGAGCGATCAAATCGGGGGAAGGTCGAGTCAAGCGTCCTCGGTGTCGTCATCGTCACTCAACCTGAGCATGCCGGGCAGTTGGCTGCCAGGAAAGTCGTCGAAAAAGCGCGACATGATATCCGTCTTATTCTCGCGAATTTGGCGAAACCAGGCCGCCTCAAAGGCGTTTTGCTCGGCCACGTCCTGCACGCTTTCAGTGGCTTTCACTTCAAGAAAAGCGTCGTAGGCTTCGGTGTAGTTGTGCAACCGCAGATGCGACAGCCCCACCAGGTTATACGCCACGCCCGCAATGCTGGGGTCGTCTTTGGCGGCGGCTTGTGCCAGGGCGATGGCATCGCGCTCGTTGTGGTCGGCCATGGCGCGCATCGCGCGGCGATACGTCAGCACCGAAGGGCTGTTCACGGGCATCTCGTCTAGCTCCTTCAGGAACGCGCGCAAGTCCTCATCTGTAATGCCGGGCGTGTTGGCCTCCGAACGCAAGCGGATCTTCACGTAAAAGCCGTAAAGCCGGGGGTCGTTGCGGAACTCAAGGTGCGTGTTGGAATCCATGATGAGGGCTTGGCAATAGTGGGAGGGAATCTTTTATAAGATACGAATTGGCGAGCAGATTTATCCCGCTATTTCTGAAATATTGGACAAAAAAAAGAGCCGCTATTCTTGCGAACAGCGGCTGCATCTGTGAAACCTAACCAAAAACGGTAGTAAAATTACGTAAGAAAGTGACGCGTTCCTAAACAGAACAATCGATTAAGTAAAATTTGTGGTTAACACGTCAGTGTTAACAGTAGTGCCTGCGAAAATCCCGCGTGTTAACCACAGCAGACGCGGGTCTTAACATCTGTTCGGCGGGTATCGATGTTTGCAGCATGGCAACATCGCTTTACCTCAACGACCAACTGGCCGACCTGCCCGAGCGCGGGGCCGGCCTCACGCTCAGTTACAGCATCCGCAACCTGCGCCAGTTCGGCGGGGCCATGGGCAACACCAGCTACACGCTGAAGCTGCCGGCCAGCAGTCGCAACCGCCGCATTTTTGCCCACCTCGACGAGCTGAACGCCGACCTCGCCTTCGCCCACCGCTACCCCATAGCCGCGCCCCGGCCCGATCGCCTGGTGCAAATGCAGCTCTTCACGGACGGCCAGCTGCTAATGCAGGGCTTCGCGCGGGTGCTGGCGTTCAGCGACGCGAGCTACGAAATCCAACTGCTTTCAGGCAACGCCGACTGGGGCGAGCAGTTCAAAACCCGGCCTTTGAGCGACGTAGACACCGACGCCGAGCCCGGCAGCTGGCGCCACCGCCGCTGGCTGC
>CAZTEZ010000512.1:0-2015 GCA_964611815.1 uncultured Bacteroidia bacterium
CGCTTCAAGTTCGCGCCGCAAGCGTTTGGCACTGAAAGGATAGCTTGGGTAGCGGTACGTGCCGCCAAATTTTACCGGTGGATTGAGCTGCACCTGCTCGAAGTGCGGGCTGTCTTCGGCGCGCTCGAAACTGAAGACCGTCACACGCGCACCAGCTTCATTGAGCGCCTTCGCCCATTTGCGGCAATGGAAATTACCGGGCAAAGAGAGCAGGGCGATGTGCATGTTTTAGAACCAGGATTTTCAGGATTTTCGACAGGATTTGCAAGATTTCGTGCAGGTGAAAAGCCCTTCCCTGATGAAAGGATAGCTCTACTTTAGTTTTGGCAAAATTTAAATCCTGAAAATCCTGCGGTCAATCTGGTGAATCTTGGTTCAAACAATCACCCCATCATAAACTTCACGACCTTCATATCCATCGACTTGTGCGGGGGGTAGCGCAGGTCGGGGTCGATGAGGTTGGATTTCTTCATCACGCCTTTGCTGTGGCTGAAGGCTTCGAAACTGTAGCGGCCGTGGTAACACCCGATACCGCTGTGGCCTTTGCCACCGAAGGGGAGCTCGGCGGGTGTTAGGTGGACGAGCGTGTCGTTGATGCACATGCCGCCGGCGTCTACCTCGTTCACGAAGCGTTTTTCGACGCTCGAGCGGGTGGTGAACACATAGGCTGCGAGCGGGTTGTCCTTTTCGCGAATGAGCTCCAGCGCGTGGTCGAGGTTGTCGTACTCGATGATGGGCAGGATGGGGCCGAAGATCTCCTCCTGCATGATTTCCGAATTGGGATCGACATCAGTCAGAATGGTGGGCTCGATGTAAAGCTTTTCAGCATCCGTGTTGCCCCCGTGGAAGACGGTGCCTTGCTCTATATACTTGCTCAGGCGGTCATAATGCTTGCGGTTGATGATGCGGCCGTAGTCGGGGCTCTTGGAGGCGTCGCTTCCGTAGAAGTCCTGAATCGTGGACTTCAGTTGCTGCAACATCTTGTCCTTCACGTCCTTGTGCACCAACAGGTAGTCGGGCGCCACACAGGTTTGCCCGCAGTTTGTGTACTTACCCCAGACGATGCGCGAGGCGGCCGTCTTGGTTTTCACGCTCTTATCGACCAGGCAGGGCGACTTGCCGCCAAGCTCCAGCACCACGGGGGTCAGGTGGTCGGCAGCGGCGTGCATAACGATTTTGCCAACGTTGGGGCTGCCGGTGAAAAAGATGAAGTCGTGCTTCTGCTCGAGCAAAATTTGTGTCTCTGGCACCGCGCCTTCGACGACTGCGATGTATTCTTTGGGGAAAAGCGACTCGATGAGCCTGACGATGAGCTTATTGGTGGCCGGCGTGTACTCCGAGGGCTTCACGATGGCCGTATTGCCGGCCGCCATGGCACCGATTAGCGGCGAGATGGTAAGCTGGAAGGGGTAGTTACAGGGGGCGATGATGAGCGCGCGACCCCAGGGCTCCTTTTCGGTGCGGGCGGTGGAAATCGCCTGCGTTAGGGGCGTGCCGACGGGTGTGGGCTGCGCCCAGCTACGCACGTTGGCGATGGTGTGCTTCAGCTCTTCGAGCACAAAGCCCACTTCTGTGGCGTACGAGTCGAACTCCGACTTGCCCAGATCCGCCTTCAGCGCGTCGTAAATCTGCTGTTCATGCTCCTTAATGCCTTTGCGCAGCGCTTTAAGCTGCTTGATGCGCCAGTCGATGTTGCGCGTCTGGCCGCTGTAATAGAATGCGCTTTGCTTCGAGATCAGGTCACGGATATATACTTCCATGTCCTGGCCGCCAGTGGCCTGCGAAGTCGGTTGGGTGGGGGAGGTTTGCGTGCTCATAGGGCAAATCGTTTTTGGCGAATCAATCTTTTGGTGCCGCAAAGGGACACCTCTCTAATATACGTCATTTGATGGAATTTGGTGCGTTATCTACTCATTATTGCGCGCTATGTTTACGGCTCTCCACATTCGTCCATCTTCCTTGTCACTGCAACGGGATATTTTTTTGGCAGTGCTAATGCTAACTAGCACATTAGT
>CAZTEZ010000513.1:0-2010 GCA_964611815.1 uncultured Bacteroidia bacterium
ATTTTGTCGCGCTATGCTCTAAGTTACGTGTTTTGGTTTGTGGGGGAGCTTACAATTTCATCATCACCATAGTGAACAACATGACGGACCGTATTGAACCTGGAATCGATATCGAACGTGTCTCTAGAAAATGCTGCACTTGAAGCATGCGAAGAACTTTCACGAGGCTGACACCCTGTGATTAAACCAATTATCAGGGTTGCCAAGATGAGCAACACTGATGGTAACAAAGCGTTGGTTGTTTGTTTCAAACCTTTTGGAAATTAACGGATTACTCCCATGGTGCACCAACACCGTCCGTTGTTACGATAGTCGTTTCCATGCAGTCAATGCAGCGCTTTGGGATGCAGTCGTTGAAACCATTTACAAACACTTCAGGGTAGTATTCACAATTATTCTGTTGAGTAGTAATTCTGTCGTAATCTTCCTGTGAGACCACTTGAACTGTCCTGGTAGTGCTATCCGCTGTAGTCCAGAGGAATGCATCCAAAATCTCGTAATCAACGGCACCGTGTGGTTCATCGTTAAGTTCTGAGCGTCGCTCTTTCGTCTGGGTTTGCTCTTCAGTTTGTGGCTCTACGATCTCGGATTGCTCTTGACATGCCACGAACGCGACAAAAACGAGCATGGCTAAAATGTGAAGGGTAGTCTTCATAATTGTTGGGGTTAAGTTAGAAAACGATTTTAATATACCCCCCCGAGACAAAAATTCAAGTTTATTACAAAGTATTTTGCCTCATCCTTAACAAAACTCCAGGTGATTGCATAATTTTTGACTCGAATCGCATCTAAGTTTGTGATAGTAGGTTGGCCTTCCGAGGAAAAATTTTCTTGGCTGTTAAATCAATGGAATATTGACGCTTTTCGGCAAGAATACAGACTGATCGCAGTAGATCTGTTCCCTCCCTCAATCGCTACTCATTACATCAGTTGAAATTCCCTATCTTAAGCCCGCCCTGCTAGCTGCACTGCCATGCCCAAGCGCTCACTCTTTCGCCGCAAGAGCGTCTCGCACATCCTGCGCGAGGCCGACTACGCCAATGCCATCGGCGGGGCGAGCCATGGCCTGAAGCGCAACCTGGGCGTGCGCGATTTGGTGCTGCTGGGCATCGCGGCGATTATCGGCGCGGGTCTGTTCAGCACCATCGGTGAAGCCGCGGCGGCTGGAGGACCGGCGGTGAGCCTGCTGTTTATTTTTACGGCGGTGGCCTGCGGGTTTGCCGCGCTCTGCTACGCCGAGTTCTCGAGCGCCATTCCGGTGTCCGGTTCGGCCTACACGTATGCCTACGCCAGCTTTGGCGAGCTGCTGGCCTGGATTATCGGCTGGGATTTGATCGTCGAATACGCCGTCGGTAACATCGCGGTGGCGATTTCGTGGAGCGACTACTTCACGAGTTTCATGGCCGGCTTGGGGCTCGATATCCCGCTCTGGATGACCATGGACTACATGACCGCCTCGCAGATGCACGAGGCCGTCACGCTGCTGATGCAGGGCGCAAGCGACACCGCCGGCCACTTGGTCGAGGCCTTCAAAGCTAACCCGACGCTCGAAAACCTGAAGGCCTTGAGTGCCAACCCCGCCGACGTCACGATGCGCACTCTGGAGGGCTGGAAGACCTGGAACAGCGCCCCCACGCTCGGCAGCCTGCATATCATCGCCGACATCCCGGCGTTTTTGGTGGTGGTGTTCATCACGGTGCTGGTGTTTGTGGGCATCAAAGAGAGCAAAAACTTCAGCAACTTTCTGGTGTTCGTCAAGCTCCTGGTGATTGCTCTGGTCATTGGCCTGGGCTTCTATTATACCGAGACGGACAACTGGGTGCCCTTCGCGCCCAACGGATTCGGCGGGGTGATGAGCGGCGTGGCGGCGGTGTTCTTCGCGTACATCGGTTTCGACGCCCTGAGCACCATGAGCGAGGAGACCAAAGACCCCCAGCGCGTCATGCCGCGCGCGATGATCCTCACGCTCGTCGGTGAAGATCGCGGCGGCTTCGGCCGGGGTCAATCTCG
>CAZTEZ010000514.1:0-2001 GCA_964611815.1 uncultured Bacteroidia bacterium
CCAAAAAGGCGACCGCAACAGACGCAACGACGGCGTGCTCGCCGACGGCGACACGCCCCGCGACAACGGGCGCTCGGAAGCCACCAACGAACCCCACCCCAACGACCGCGACCTGAAGCCCGTGCCACCCCGCGACAAGCGCGTGGAGCTGGTGATCAAAGAAGCGAAGTCTTATCTCGGTACGCCCTACCGCTGGGGCGGGATGACGAAAAAGGGCGTGGATTGCTCAGGCCTGATGGTCGTGGCTTTCAAAGCCGCCAGCATGAACCTGCCGCGCGTTTCGGGCGATCAGTACAAGGCCGGCAAGCCCCTGAAGCGCAAAGACCTGGCGCCCGGCGACATGGTCTTTTTCACAAGCCCCGGCAACAATGGCGTCGCGCACTCAGGGCTGGTAGTGGAGGTCATCGGCAAGGGCGACAAAGTGAAGTTCATCCACGCCAGCTCCGGCAAGGGCGTGATTATCAGCGACCTCGACGGCTACTACTGGCGCGACCACTTCCGCTGGGCCTGCCGCGTGTTTTAGAGCCTACACCGCACACCACGAAAAACGCCCGATGCAGCTGCACCGGGCGTTTTTGGTATTGCTTGACTGTCGCGAGACTTAGCGCGCGAGCTTGATGAATTTCGTACTCAGGTTGCCGTCCTCGGCACGAATCGTCACGTAGTAGAGCTGCGTGGCGAGGTCGCTCACGTCCAGTTCCATGCTGTTCTCGCCGGCGTTCAGCTGCACCTCAGCTTTGCGGAGCGTGTAGCCAACGTTGTTCGTAATTTCGACCGTAACGCGCTGAGGCACACGGCTATTCACAACAACACTCACCTGGTCGGTCACCGGGTTCGGGTAGGTCTGCAAAAGATCGACCGACTCTGGCGTGTTCCGCACATCAACGCGTCCGGTGGGCAGGTTTTCTTGCAGCGACATCACAACCGTCGTAGCGCGGTCGTAGACAATATCAGCGCCCGTTGCATCTTTCTGGGCCTCGGCATTCGACTCAAAAGGGTGTTGTACGGATACGAACAGAAACTTGTTATCCGGGGTCATCGTCATGCCCGTGGGCTCAGAACCATCCGGAAAGCTGGCGAAGATCTTAACGTCGGGGTTGGCCGGGGTGTGGTCTTTCGAAGCGAAATAGATGTAGCCTTCGCCACCGTCTTGCATCACAAACAAGTTGCCCTCGTTGTCAAAACAGAGGTTATCGGGGCTGTTAAAGTTCACCGGCTGCGTTTTGATGCCCATGCTGTCGACCTGGTAGTCGATGTTATCGAGAAAAATCTCGATGTTCTCGGCACGGTCGCCGGTATCGTCCAGGCGATAAATCTGGTCGAAGGCCGTAGAGGCGATATAAACTTTACCATCGTGGGGGCCAACTTCCACATCTTCCACGCGGGGCAGATTCCAGGCACCCTCTGCACGAGCAGCGATAATAACGTTGTTCTGCTCTTCGATGGTCGAATTGGGCAACTCGACCCAATCGCCACCCAGTGTGGGGTTGGTCTCATCGTCGAGCACCAGCGCGAACAGACGTCCTTCAGAAAGGTTCCCTGGTGTGTCCATGATGAATTTGTACATGTAGTTGTCCTCTTGGCCGGGCGAGTTATCTTCGCCAAAATACACGATCGAATCGCCAACGGGCTCTGAGAGGTTCTCGTGCGCCATATTGCCCATGGCGTAGAGCTTGTCGTTGATGCCGTCGTTTTCGTAGTCCATCACCTCAGCCGTGACGGGGTCAATTTCTACGCACCAACCGATATTGAATCGACCATCATCGTCTTTGAGGACTGGCGAAAGGATCGGATTCAGGAAAATGTTGTTGCCAGCCTGCTGCTCGAGCGTGAAGGAGCTCACTTCCTCGCAAGTAACGACTGTCTCCCAAGGGGTCACCATGCCCGAGCAGTTGACACCGGTTTCGAGATTGCCGGCGAGCGAACCAAAGCTCGCTTTGCGCGAGTCGAGCGTCTCCCAGGCCTTCAGCGTCGGGTTGTATTTGATGTGGTAAATATCGA
>CAZTEZ010000515.1:0-278 GCA_964611815.1 uncultured Bacteroidia bacterium
GGCCGTCGACGTCGAATTTCAGCGTATCGCTCATAATCTGGGGCTTTTTCTAGGACTTGGCTAAGTCCATATTGAATAGAGCGGGAAGATAAGCATTCGCGGCCTTTTTTGCAGACCACACTACAATGGACTTGAATTTGAAGTGCGTTACTTCACCTTAAAGGAGCCCGTGCCGCTTCCGTAGCACCCATTCTACACTCAGAAGTGTGAGCACAAGCAGCAACGGCCACACAAAGCGCTGCAGGCCGGCCGTGGAGCGCTTGAGATTCACTACCGGT
>CAZTEZ010000515.1:288-1994 GCA_964611815.1 uncultured Bacteroidia bacterium
GGCGCGCGGCTGGCGTGCTTGCGCTGGAAACTGCAATCGCCGAGGCGACCTGGCTCATGTTGCTCAACGTGAAGGCTTTGCCGCCGGTGCGGTTGGCCATTTGCTGCATGGTGCCAGCCTGCGCCTGCAGTTGCAGGTACTCTGCCACCGAACGCCCGACCGAAAACTGCCCCTCGTCGGTACCGAGCGATTTGCCGTCTTTACTGCCCGTGGCGGTGTAGGTGTAGGTGCCCTCGCTAAGGTTCAAGAGGCGCGCGCGATAGATGCCGTCCTGCGGTTCGTCGAGGAAGTAATCGAGCCGCTTGCCGTCGGGGTCGGTCACGCTGAGCTTGATTTCCGCACCGCTCAGCGGGTTGTAAGCCTCGTCGTAGACCTCGCCACGAAAGAGCACCGGCTCGCCGCCGCTGAACAGGCGCTCGGTGGGGTAGACTTTGAAGCGACGCTTGTCTTCGCGTACGCTCACCCACTGAATGAGATTCTGCAGCCAGTCGTCGAAGTAGTGAAAATCGCCCGCTTCCAGGTAGCTGTGCACCCGGTATCGCCAGAAGTTCTCCGCGAGCATCACCACCGATTTTGTGCCACGGATATCGCCGAGCACCATCAGCGGGTAGCCCGTTGGGATGTTTTTGATGCGCGCGAGCATAGCCGGAGTGGCGCCGCCGCGGAGCTCCCAGTCCGAATCGTTGCGCAAGAGCGGCGGGGCCGAGTTGATGTAGTCGTTAAACGCCGCCTGGTTTTTAAAGCGGTAGCTTGCGTGGTTTTTGTATTGCGGCGCCAGGTACATAAACGCCTCGGTGGTGCTGGTCGTGTAGCGGTTGGTTTTGACTGGCAAACGTTGAGCAAGCGCCTCTGGCAGCATGCGGTAGTTGAATTTGCCACCCGTAAAGAGCAAAATGGGGGTGTTTTCGCTGGCGATGGTCTCGCTGATCTGGTCGATCACCGGCTTGTCGTTGGCCATGCCCGGGAAGTTGTGCAGGATAAACAGATCGTACTGCTTCAAATCACCTGGTTGACCGGCGTAGAAACTATCGGGTGCTCTGCGGATGAAGCGGTCGAATTCGTAGCGCGGGTCGTCGCCCAGGGCCTTATCGAGCGCACCGATGTCGGGGTGAGGCGCACCGGCGAAGAGCGCGATTTTGAGCTTGGTTTCCAGCACGTTGATGAAAAACAGCCGGTGGTTGTTGTCGGTTATCACCTCGTCGTCCAGTTCGTCGATGTGCACCGCAAACTGCTGCAGGCCGGGTTTGGTTAGCGTGACGTTAAACGTGGCTTTGGCCATAAAGCCGTTGCCAGAGTTCAGGTTCACGGTCTCGCTGGCCAGTTGCTTGCCGAAGCCGTTGAGGCGTACGTTTACGTTCTGGTTGTCGATGCCCCGCCCACGGACGGTCACCACAACCGGCGTTTTGGTTTCCACGTACGACAGCTCGTTGAAAGCCACGGCCTCAATGAGCAGATCTTTGCGCTCAGTCGTATCGCCTGCCAGCACCGTGAAGACCGGCGCTTTGAAGCGCTCGCTGTAATTCACAGGGTTCACGCCTTGCGTAGGGATGCCGTCGCTGATGAGCACCGCGGCGGCGAGGTTCTGGTTCGTGAAGATATCGCCCGTCGCACGCAAGGCAGCGGCGATATCGGTTTGTTCGACGTTGAACCCAAGGCTGTCATAGCTACTCAGGCGGTTTAGCTCGCTGCCAAAGGTATACGGACGT
>CAZTEZ010000516.1:0-1990 GCA_964611815.1 uncultured Bacteroidia bacterium
CCGGGCGGGATAATCGCCTGCTGACCCAGGTTGTACAGCGGCTGCTTGTAGACTTCACCACCAATGCGGACGAGCGCCAGCTCTTGCGCGTAATCGACCCAGACTTCCGGCATGACTAGCCCGGCAGCGCTGTCGTAGGCGTACACCGTGTGCGATTGTGCACCCGCCAGCGTCAGCGTTTGCGATTGCAACAGGCCGTCGTAACGGCCCGCGTTGGGGCCCTCGAATGACAGCTTGTAGCGAATCTGCAGGGCGCTGCTATCCGTCTGGCTATGCACCGGAGTAGCAAGCCAACCCGCAAACGAGCAGCAAAAGAGCAACAAAAAACCGGGAAGTGTCAGCCACTTCCCGGTGAAGAGTTTAGTGCGACGCATAAGCGCAAATTACTTTCCGCTCAACGCTTCTTCAAGTTTACCTTCAGCCACTTCGTAGCCCTCGGGGTAAGCGAAGTCGGCATCCGATACCTTCTTGGCTTCAACGCCGGTGGCTGTCATGATGATGACCATCGCACCGTCCATCATCGAGGTGGTGGTTTTCAGCGGGAAGCCGTTCAGGTCGCTGTTGAAAAAGTTGCTGCCACGCTCGGCTGCTTCAGCGCTCATGCCCGGCTTGATGTCCTCAGTTACGTAGTAAGTCGTGATCACGTCAGAACCCAGCGACGGGTGCTTCGTAATTGACTCGTAAACAACCGTTTCGTAGCCAAGGATCGTCTCGCTTTCGCCTTTCTTTTTCTTGAATTTGGGCTTGTCCTTTTTGTCGTCTTCCTCCTCAATTTTATGAGTAGTGACCTTCTTTTTCTTGTGGTTCACGACAGCGATCATGTCTTCGATGTTGTCGACAATGATGTCAATCTCGCCCATCAGGACACTGCCTTTCTGCGACTGCTTGAGGCGGTCTTTGCCCAGCAAGAGCGTGTATTCGTTGAACATCTGGCCTTTCATCATGGCAGCCATTGAGCCCTCGGCATCAACAGAGTATGAAATAGCACCAGTAAAATCGTCGTGTACTTTGCCGTCCTGAGCATTCGCGCCGAGCGGGAGCACGGCAGCCATCAGCAGGGCAAACAGGAGTGTTGTGTAAGTTCGCATGTGAGTGTTTATTGGATTCGGAGGCTGAAACTACAATATTTATGCCATGTTTGTAAACAAAATTATTGTGAACTAGTTGAGCGCATTGCAGATCTCCGAACGTTGGTGGCGATTGGCGTGGCTATTGGCCCTGCTGTTGCACGTGGTGTGGCTGGTGCTGACACTGCCCAATAACCGAATGTGGCTGGATGACAGCGTTCAGTACGCCACGCTGGCAGAGCACCTGCGCACCGAGGGGCATTTCAGCTTGAGCTATACCGATGCGCCCGTACCCACTGCCGAGCGCCTGCCGGGCTACCCGCTGCTGCTCAGTCTGTTCTGGCCTAATCCGGAGTGGGTGATCCTCCTGCAGCACCTGATGGTGCTGGGCATCGGGCTGCTGATCTACCGCATTGCCCGGCGCTACACGGGCCACGCGAGGCTGATCACACTCGCGTATCTGTTTCAGCCCTACCCCCTGCTGTTTGCCAGCTTTTTGATGCCGGAAGTGCTGTTCATGCTGCTCGTGGTGTGGGCTGCCGAACGCTACCTGAGCCACTTGCACCGACCAAGCACACGTAAGCTACTTGCTGCCAGCACCCTACTCTGTTTGGCAACGCTGACCAAGGGCCTGGCGTTGCCGTTACTCATACTGCTGTTGCTACACGCGAGTTGGCGGTTATTGCGCTGGCGGTATGTACTCGCCATTAGCTTACCCATGCTATTGCTCTTAGGAGGTTGGAGTTTGCGCAACCAGCTCGTTCTGAATACCCCCGGGCTCACTCGCGGCACGCATACCGCCTTTTGGTACGGCCGGCTTGGTGGCATGCTGGCGCTTAAGCAAGACTGCCCAGCGACGGATGCCAACCTCATTGCGCTTGCTGACAGTTTCGGGCGACAGGCACTCGATGAACAGGGCTTGA
>CAZTEZ010000517.1:0-1988 GCA_964611815.1 uncultured Bacteroidia bacterium
TATGGGCCAGCAGCTCATTTACATGGATGCCGGCTCAGGTGCTCAGCAGCCAGTTTCGGCTCAGCTCATCAGTCGGGTGCGCAAAGAAATTGAGGTACCGCTCATCGTCGGGGGAGGCATTCGCACCCCGGAAGCCGCCGCCAGCGCCTTACAGGCCGGGGCCGATATTGTGGTCGTCGGCAACGCCCTGGAGCCTGACGCTTCGGACGCTCTGATGAATGCAATGGCGGGTGCCATAAAAGCCCTCTAAGTTCAGCTTAACCTTTTCAGTATGCGCGCACTACTCCTCTGCTTACTCCTCGTAATCAGCGCCCTTCACCTCTGCGCGCAAGACACGCTACACCTCTACCGCGTGGAGCCCATTCTCGTGGCGCATGCGCAGAACGATTACCTGCACGATCGCCCGCTTGTTGAGGCGCTGGAGAACGGCTTCACGAGCATCGAAGTCGATGTCTATTTACGCAGAAGCGACCGTCTGCTGGTCGCGCATTGGCCCACCGGCACCTGGTTCAAAAAGAACCCCATCGAGGAGCTGTAGTTGTCGCCACTCCTCAAGATTCTGGAACAGAACAACGGCCGCATTTACCCTGAGCGCACGCTGCTCTTGTTCGTCGACTTCAAAAACCGTGGCGCAGAAGCCTACATTCAACTGCGCGAAAAGCTGAAACCGCTGCGGCCTTACCTCACGCGCTTCAGCCGGGGGCAGGTGGAGGCAGGGGCCATCACCGTCATCCTTACCGGCTACGCACCGGATGAGCTGGTGCTGGCCCAGCAAGAGCGCTGGTGCGCACTCGACGGCGGGCTGGGCGATTTGGACGATCCCGAAAGCAGCGTGTACAGCACACCGGTCGTTTCTGCGAAATGGCAGAGCGTGTTCGACTGGAACGGCAAGCGCAAACCCATGCCGCCCAAGCAGCTAGAGCGCCTGAAGACGTACGTCCGCAAAGCCGCCGAAAAGGGCATGCGCCTGCGCTTTTACAACAACCCCGAGCGCGAGCGGCTTTGGCGCACCCTCGTCGAAAACGGCGTGACGCTCATCAACACCGATGAGCTGGAGCGCTTCAACGCGTGGTGGCAGCAGGAGGGGACGCAGAATCAGTTTTGAACCAGAAGTAGCCTTGAACCAGAATTTCCAGAATTAACAGAATTGGCAAAATCATAAGCTGAATCCTGAAAATCCTTTCCCAATCCCGAAAATCTTGGTTCTAGACTACCCGAACGGCTGCATCACCGTCGGGTCAGTCGCCCATTCTGGCAATGTGCCGGTGGCCACCAGGTAGAAGTAAGTGGCGACGAACGGCATAGCGACTAGCAGACCGTCGAAGCGGTCGAGTATGCCACCGTGGCCGGGCAGGAAGCTGCCGCTGTCTTTGGCGTGGGCGCTGCGTTTGAGGAGCGACTCCATTAAATCGCCCAGCAGTCCGAAGACCATCACGAGCACGGACACAATCACCCAGTTTACGCCCGCAGCCTCGAACCAGCTGTTCAGAATAAGCCCGAAAAGCACCGCCCCTGCCAGTGCGCCCGCGGCACCTTCTATGGTTTTACCGGGGCTGATGCGCGGCCATAGCTTAGTGCGCCCAAACGCTCGCCCGACGAAGTATGCCGAGGTGTCGGCGATCCAGGTACAGAACAAAATACCTAGCGGTCGGTGGTAAGCATAAGAGTAGAAAGGCGTTTCGAGGTCGAAAAGCTGGTAGTCAGCGCCCTCTATCATCCGGAATCCGCTGGCGAACCACAGCGCCATCGGCACGGCGATGTACCAGATGGTCAACAGCAACAGCGCGACTTGCTTATAGGGGTGCTTGCTTTTGACATCCCAGAGCGAAATCACCCCCGCCAGTGGGAACGCCAGTATGATGAGCGGCGCAAACTGATACACTGGCTCATTGAACTGAAAGTGCAAGCTGATGCCAATAAACATCAGGCCAGTCAGCAAAAGCGTATAGATGGTAATGGGCTGATAGACCGCAATGCGCGTGAGCTTG
>CAZTEZ010000518.1:0-1980 GCA_964611815.1 uncultured Bacteroidia bacterium
AGCCTTGGCCGAATCGGGTGCAGCTTTCTGCGCCTGCTGTTGTTGGGTGGTGTCAGCGGTTTGCGGCGTGTTTTTACGGGCCTGCTTTTCAGTGTTGGGGTTGCTGAAAAACACCGCCCACATGATGACAAAAGCCACCAATGCCAGCAATCCGGTTATCGTGTTGCGATCCATAAGGTGAGGTTCTGCGGGTCAGGCTGCTGCGTGCCTGAACTGGCAACGCTTGGGCCTGCGCGAAATTGCTGCAAAAGTAACGAAAGCCCGTGAGCTGCGAAACTTACGGGCGGGGGAAAGGTGGCTTGCTTGCGCTCGGCACTTTAACACGTTATCGCGCTTTGTTTCATATCTTACAACTATGAATTGCAAACTCGTGCTCCTTCTGCTAGTCACCCTGCCAATTTTCTGTCAGGCACAAAACGGCATTCACGCGCCCCGGGGCTTTTTTGCGGGCTGTAGTTTTATTCCCAGAGTGGGCTGGATGCAGAGCGGTCGCGTGGGCATGAACATGTACAATGACACGTACCTGAGTCACTTCGGTGCTCATTATGAATTGGAAGGGGGGTATTCACTGCCACTTGGCAGAAATGAACATGGATTATTCAGTATCTCAGCCGCCTATCAGCGGCATCGGAATTTGGGAGCTCCAAAACTAAACGCGCTACTGATTCGACCAGGTCTTTCTGTAGGGAGTAACGTTTTCTTTGTCGGGTTCGAACCTGGATTCGGCGCTATCTTTTGCACGCGAATGCAAGCCGATGAAGTCGTTACACGGCAGCTTATGTTTTATTTTGATCCCTGTATAGTAGCCACTGTCGCAGTAAATCATTTCGCTGTGATTCTGGGCGCTGGCCTAGGCAGCCATCAAATGTATGGACGCACTTCAGAGTTTGGACGTACGGATAATGGACTTGACAATTATGATACCCGCTACACCCTCGAAGAGATGCGCTATCTGTATGGTAAAATTGGCATCCGCTTTGGCTATTGGGGGAAGCGATAGTTTTTCGCCAGTCCAATTCAAGTGATGTCCTTTCCCTAACTTCGCGGCATGCCCCGCCAGCACACGCCCCAGCCCGCCGCGCTCACCTACCTGCAACTGCACGGCAGCGTGTTCCTGTGGGGCTTCACGGCCATCCTGGGCGAGCTCATCGATATGCCGCGCATCTGGCTGGTCTTCTGGCGGATGGGCCTGGCGACGGTGGGCTTCTTCCTGATTGCCAAATACTTCCGCCTCGCCCTGCGCCTGCCGCTCAGAGACATTGCCAAGCTGGGCTTCGTCGGCTTTGTGCTCGGCGTGCACTGGATCTTCTTTTTCCAGAGTATCCGCCTGGCGAACGTGCCCGTGGCGCTGGTGGTGCTCAGCTCACAGACGTTCATGACCGCCCTCCTGGAGCCGCTGTTCACCAAGCGCCGCGTCGAGCGCATCGAGTTCGTGCTGGCCGGCATGACGGTGTTGGGCATTTACATCATCCACGAAATCGACTTCCAGTACCTCGACGGCATCCTCGCCGCGCTGCTCAGCGCTTTCCTCGCCGCGCTCTATTCCGTGATGAACAAAGTGCTCGTCGACGACGAGAACGCGCACGACCCCATCGTCATCAACTTCTACCAAATCGGGGTGGGGTGGGGGCTGCTGGCCCTGCTGGGGGTGATCGTCAGCACGTTCTTCCGTCCCGAAGACGCCTTCGAGCTACCGACCCTGCCCGAGTGGGGGTGGTTCGCGCTCATGGCATTTTTGTACACCAACCTGGCGTACATCGCCAGCCTGCGCGCCTTGCGACACGTCACGGCCTTCAACTACGTGCTGGCGGTCAACCTGGAGCCGATTTACGCGATCCTCCTCGCGTGGCTCTTCTTCGGCGAAAGCGAGCAGCTGAACGCGCAGTTCGTGCTGGGCGCCAGCCTGGTGCTCGGCAGCGTGTTTCTCTACCCGGTGCTGCGGCGGCTGAAGCCGCTGAAGCGGTTGTGGTGAATGCGCCG
>CAZTEZ010000519.1:0-1955 GCA_964611815.1 uncultured Bacteroidia bacterium
CTTTCCAGGGCGCACCCTTGGGTTCGGTCTCCAAATCGATCTCCGTCTTTTTAGAGTAAGCGTTCTTTTCCCGCATCTATCTTTTTGCTGAGGTTCTGTTTAAGCTCTGTGGATGAAATCACTCATAGCGACAAAGGGGGATCAACGCGCGCGGCCTCGGCGTAGCCGGGCTGAGGTGGACGAGATACTGTCGGATTACCGTGCCTCGGGTCAATCGCAGGTGCAGTTTTGTCGGGAGCGCGTCTTGAGCGTGGCGACGCTGGGTTACTGGCTTCGTCGATCCCGGGAAGCGGTGGAGTCAGTGGAAGGGTCGTGCTTGCTTCCTGTCAGGGTTCGCGCGGCAGCAACGGAGCTGTCAAGATCGGTGACGTTGCGCTTGCCTAGCGGGCTCGAGGTTTTGTTGCCGGCTGGTTACGGGGTTGCGGAGATGGCGGCTCTGGTTCGTCACTTGGAGGGCACATCATGCTGAGTCCCGGTCCGGCCACCAAGATTTATCTGGCGAGAGGTTCGACCGACATGCGCAAGAGTTTCGACGGTCTTTACGGCATCGTTATGCGAGTGTTGCAACGCGACCCGCTCAGTGGACACCTGTTTTTATTCTGCAATCGTCGCCGTGATCGGCTCAAGGTGCTGTGCTTTGACGGTTCCGGACTGTGGGTGTGCGCCAAGCGTTTGGAGCAGGGCACGTTTCATTGGCCAGAGGTAAGCGAGGGAGCGGTCGAGCTAACGGCTGCCGAGTTGCATTTGCTGCTGGGCGGGCTCGACCTGAGCCAAACGCGTCGCCGCCGCTGGCTGCGGTGACACGGCAGCGCATTTTTTCTCAAAAAAATGTCATCTAAATCATGTTTTTGCTTGCAAGTATCCAAAATATGGATACTTATGTAGTTAGATTTGAATACAAACTTTGAAGACGAGATTCAGGAGCTGCGAGCTGAGATCAAGCGGCTGACGCTCCAGGTGCAGGCCCTGCGCAAAGAGCTTTACGGCAGCCGCTCGGACCGCCGACCGGACGACCGCGACCAGACGATACTCGCCGGGATCGATGAAGCGGCGGTCGGGCAAGACCCCGATCCCCAGCCCAAGGCAACGTCCAACCGGCGACCGGAACGCAATGGCAAAAAGAAGGGTCCGAAGCCGATCAATCCCGATCTGCGTCGGGTGGAAGAGCGCATCGAGGATCCAGATCTGAAGGACTTGATTTGCCCGATCACCGGCCAGCTGATGAAGCCGGCCTTCGAGGAGCGCATCGAAGTGCTCAGCCGCAAGCCCGCGGAGTATTGGGTGCGCGTGCTGATCCGCCGGGTGTTCACTTCGCCGGGTGGCGACGCCGTCAACTACACCCCCTGGCCCAGCGATGTCATGCCGCGCAGCCGCATCGACGCCACCGTGGTCGGTTCGATCCTGGCTTCGCGCTTTGCCGACCACCAGCCGTATAACCGCCAGAGCGAGCAGTTGGGGCGTCATGGCGTAACCCTCGCACGCAACACCCTGGTCTCGCTGGTACGCCTTGCCGAGGAAAAGTTGCAGCCCATCTACCAGGCCGTCGTCCAGCAAACCCTTGCCAGTGATTACCTGATGATGGATCCAACGCCGGTTCCCTTGAAAAGCGATCACAAGAAAGGCTCGACCAAAGAAGCCTGCCTGTGGACCTACCGGGCACTGGACGGACCCGTCTTCTTCGAGTTCGCCGAAGGCAAACAAGGCACCACCCCCGCAAAGACACTTCAAAACTATCAAGGCATCCTGCAGACCGACGGAGCGAGCAACTTCGGAGGCGTTCCCGCGCGCACCGACATCATCCATCTGGTTTGCTGGGCGCACCTGCGGCGTTACTTCATCAAACCCGAGGAAGCCGGCGAGCCGCTTGCCAAAGCCTTCCTCGACGAGATTGATCGCCTCTTCCACCGCGAACGCATCGCACGCCGCTTGCGGCTGCCACCCGAGAGCCTCCTCGA
>CAZTEZ010000520.1:0-1942 GCA_964611815.1 uncultured Bacteroidia bacterium
GGTCGGCACCCCCTACCTGCACCGCCAGCATCTCGCCCACGAGCTCGCCATGTTGATTACGCCCTTACGATCAAAATCCAACGCGAAAAGCAGCAAGATGGCTACCATGTCGTGCTTTGGCTGGATGCGATTAACCACCGTTTCGTCGAAGAGTACAGTACCATGAACGCGTTCTTCGTGATTGACGACGTGGTTATCACCCCGCCCACCAGCGACACGATTCTGCCCGGCATCACCCGCAAATCGGCTGTTAAGCTGCTGGAAGACAACGGCTACAAGCTACAAGTGCGTCGTATTGACATCGACGAAATCGTCCGTGCCCACGCGGCAGGCAAGCTGCAAGAGGCATTTGGTGCCGGCACAGCTGCGGTGGTGAGCCCCGTCAAGTCGCTCACTTTCCACGGCAAACGCATGGACCTGCCGGATTTCAGCGAAATGAAACACGGGCAGTTCATCAAACAGACCCTCCACAAGATGCGCGTGGGCGAAGGTGAGGACCCCTACAACTGGATTGTGCCCGTCAACTAATCGCATTTCATCGCAGACTTCCGTCCCTTTCCCCATATATGCAACTGAAACCTGTTACCTTCGCGCCAGCGGCCAGTGTTCCGGCACACTTGTTGTGGAGCATCGTGCTGCTGCTTTTTCTCACCGCCTGTGGCGATTCTGCCGAGAAAGGCGACTCTAAAGAACAACCCGACGTGATCATCGAAACGAACTACGGCAACATCGAAGTCAAACTGTACGACGATACGCCCAAGCACAAAGAGAATTTCATCAAGCTCGCCAAAGCGGGCTTTTACGACAACACGACCTTCCACCGCGTCATTTCCGGCTTTATGGTGCAGGGCGGCGACCCCAACACGGCGAAAGAAGACTTCGTTGGGCAGCCGGGCATGGGCGGGCCGGGCTACACCATCCCGAACGAAATCAGTGGTAAGCACCTTCACAAGCGCGGTGCATTAGCCGCTGCCCGACAGGGCGATCAGGTGAATCCGTTGCGCGAATCCAGCGGTTCGCAGTTCTTCATCGTGCAGGGCGAGCAATACGAAGGCCGCGAGCAGGAGCTCCAGATGATTGAGCAGCACCTCAACCAGGCGCGCTTCGATGGCTTTGCAGCCCAGCTGCTCACCGGCGAGGAATACAAAGACCAGGTGATGGAAATCCGCCAGCTGTCTCAAACGGACACGAACGCGGCGAACGAGAAGTCGAACGTACTGATGCAGGAGATCCAGAAAAAGTACGAGGAAAAGTACCCGGAGCCCTTCCAGTACAAGATTGAGCAGAAGAAGATGTACGCCGAGCAAGGCGGTACGCCGCACCTCGATTTGCAGTACACCGTCTTCGGCGAGGTGGTTGATGGTATGGAAGTCGTCGATAAAATCGCGGCCGTCGAAACCGGCCAGGGCGACCAACCCAAAGAGTCCGTCCGCATGAAGGTGAAGGTGTTGGAGTAGACGGCGACCCGCCGCTGGGAGAATCTGCTTTTGAGATCAACTCACTCCCAAGTCCTTATTGCGTCATCCCGAGGAGTCTTCGACGAGGGATCTGCACCGGCTGCCTCATGAGGTTATTGGTGTAGTTTCCTTCCGTTCGACTTCGCTCAGGACAGGCTGCTATGCTCGGAATGACGCATCATAGGTATTGGCATATAGAATTACAGTGAACACTACCGTATCGCCGAGACCACCTGTGCCTCGTGGATGGGGTTGAGGTCGTAGACTTCCTTACTAGAGCTGGTGTAGACGTTCAGCACGCCCACGGCGAGCAGGTCGACGAGCATGGCGATCACCTTTTTGCGCTTGATATTCAGCGCTTTAGTCGCCTCTTTGATGTTAATAGCGCCGTGGTTTTGGATGTACTGCAACAACTGCTGCTCGGGTTCAGTGTAGGTAAACTGCGTCGGGATGCCGTTCATTTTGCGGCGCATCAGATTGAGCAT
>CAZTEZ010000521.1:0-1934 GCA_964611815.1 uncultured Bacteroidia bacterium
CCACAACCTTTCTGTGTATTTTGCGTAACTGATTACCGCTGTATTTCATACAGCATTGATCTGCAGTTACCGTATCTACTCGTCATCATGCGTTCTCGCTTCCGTCTGCTCTTCCTCCTCTTTTCCTTCTTTTTGGGCTTCGCATCTGTGCAGCATTTGCATGCACAGGGTGCGCCGTTGAGCCACAACTTCACGTATCGCGACTACCGCAGCCACCCGCTGGTCTGGAACTTCGCCACGGACGAACAGGGTGTGATTTACCTTGCCAACAACGACGGCGTGCTGCGCTATGACGGTGCGCGCTGGCAGCTCATCCCGACTGATAACCCCGTGCGGGCGCTGGCCGTCAACAAAGCCGGAAAGGTACTGGTGGGCACCATGGGCGGTTTTGGGTGGCTGCAACCCAGCGACAACGGCAAATTGAATTACGCTTCGCTGACGAACAAACTGAAGCTGAAAGACGAGACGGTGCGCAACGTCAATCAGATTTTGATGAAAGGTAAAACGGCGCACTTTGTGTCTACTGGCGCGCTGATTATGATGGAAGGCGAGCCCGACCAGGCGAAATTCAAGCGCAAGAAAATTGAAGGCCTGGCCGGTGCGGCGCTGGTTGGCAACACGGTTTTCGTGAACGTCGACGGCGAAGGTCTGCACAAATTCGAGGGCGACAAGCTCTCGCCTGTGCCCAATGGCGACTTGCTCGAAATCGACCTGATCGTCGGCGGTGCGCAGCTCGGCAGCACCGGCGTCATTGGTGGCACCAACGACGGAATGTTCACCATCCAGAATGGCCGCTTGCAAAAGTTCGACACCGAAGCCCGCGACTACCTGCGCCAGCACGGCATCATCTCGCTGCACAGCATGGGCAGCAAGGGCGTGTTGGTCGGTACGTTTTCTGGCGGTGCACTGGTCATCGATGCCAATGGCAACGTCACGGCCCGCTACACCGAACAGGCTGGCCTGCCCAGCAGCGATCTCTACGCCGTATTTGAGGACAACAACGGTGAAATCTGGATTGCGCACTCCAAAGGCATCAGCGTGTTTACGCCCCAGGCGCCGCTCATTACATACGAGCACGCCACCGGCCCGTCTGCAAAAATCAACGCCATTTAAGTCTAGAACGGCGACACCTACATGGCGACCATCAACGACGTGTTCCGTCTGACGGACAACGGCTTCCAGAACGTCGCGAATCTCAACTTAGACTGCCAGGACCTGCACGTCGCTGAGGGCCGCCTGCTGGTGGCGACAGTCTACGGCGTGTACGACATCTCGGCTGGCAATGCCAAGCTCGTGCTGCCGGATGTGGTGGCATTGACACTGACGCAATCAAAAGCTGATCCGAAAAAACTCTACGTCGGCACCGCCAATGGCATCCATGTGCTTGAATACCAGGGCGGATGGGAAGTCACCACACAAGTGAAAGATCTGCCCGAAGAAGTCAATTCGATCTTCGAAGCCAGTGCCGACAAGCTGTGGGCGGGCACCAATTTTCAGGGCGTACTGCAAATCAGTGGCACGCCGCAAAACGCGATTGTAAAACGCTACGGCACAGAAGCGGGCCTGCCGCCCGGCTTCGTAAAGGTGCTGAGTGTCGATGGCAAAACGCCGATTTTCCAGACGCGAGACGGCATTTACACCTTCAAAGGCAAGAGCTTCACGCGCGATGCGGAACTCTCGAACAAGCTGGGCGACAAGTCCGCGACGATTGTCCGCGCCGACGACGGCTCGGTGTGGGTGAGCGATGAAGCAGGTTTCCGGGTGGCGCCCAGCAGCAAGCTGGATTTCGACTCCACACTGGCGGCCAACCTCATCGATGAACCCGCAGATGCTATCTACCCCCTCAGCGACGGCGCCTGGGTGGCCTTCCAGGACCGCCTGATGAAAGTCACCTCGCGGGCACACAGCAAGGGCGAGCGCTTTGAACTGATGCT
>CAZTEZ010000522.1:0-1904 GCA_964611815.1 uncultured Bacteroidia bacterium
AATAAGTTGCACCTTTGTGCATTTACGGTTAGCGTCCTCGAAATTTTGTGTTGGAAACGGCCGATGAGCGAGTTTGATCGCGCGCCTGTACGAGCCTCCGAACTCAAACCGGGGCGTTACTTTGCAGCTGGCTTTGCTGGGGAGCACGTCGCGGGAACCGAATTCGTGATCGGCGCGATGTTTGTTGCTTGGGGCGTTGGTGCGAGCGATGTCATCAGTGGTTTGATCGTTGGGAATACGTTGGCAGTCCTGACCTGGGTCTTGGTCTGTACACCAATCGCTACCAACACCCGTCTTACCCTTTATGCCTATCTTGAGAAAATTGCCGGTCCTGGCTTCATGAAGCTCTACAGCATAATCAACGGCGTGCTGTTCTGCGTTTTAGCTGGCGCCATGATCACTGTTTCAGCCAGCGCAGTCCGCATTCCCTTCGACATCCCGCCGCAGGTAGCGTGGTATCCAACGGACTTAAGGTTCGTGCTCGTTGCGATCAGCGTGGGGGCCGTTGTCACCCTCGCCGCTGCGAAGGGTTTCACGTTCATAGCACGTTTTGCTGAGGTCTCTGCACCGTGGCTGATATCGATCTTCTTCATTGGTGCCCTTTGCGTTCTCCCGACCATCGTGCACGCCTCCCCGGTCGTCGATTCAATAACCAGCTGGGACGATTTTCTAACCCTGGCGGAACACGAGATCTGGGTTGACCGAGAAACACAAATGAATTTCTGGCATGTCGCGGCCATCGCGTGGGGAGCAAATCTAGCCTTTCATGGTGCGCTTGGGGACATGACTTTGCTCCGGTTTGCCAGAAGATCCTGGTACGGCTGGTATTCGGTAATTGGCATGTTCGTTGGACACTTCGCAGCATGGCTTGCAGCCGGAGTGATGGGCGCTGGCGCTGCCTTGCTTCTGAAAACTGAGATCAACTCGATCGACTCAGGGGCAGTGGCTTTCCAAGCGCTCGGGCCCGTCGGCATCGTGGCCGTCATCATCGCGGGATGGACAACCTCGAACCCAACTATCTACCGCGCCGGGCTCGCGTTTCAGTCTATCAATTCGAACTGGTCTCGCGAAGCCGTTACAATTGTGGTTGGCATCGCAACAACCGCAATTGCCGTCTTTCCTTTTGTTTTTACTGGTCTATTGAATTTCCTAGGGCTGATGGCACTTCTTATGGCTCCTACGGGGGGCATCATCGTCGCTGAGCACTACGGCTTGAGGCGTTTGGGCGGCATTCGGTTTTGGTGTTCAGTCAAAGGATCGGTCGTTAATTTGCCTGCCTCAGCAGCGTGGGGGATCGCCCTCGCGCTCGCGTTTGCTCTCAATCGGTACGCTGACATACACGTCTTGTTCCTATTCATTCCCGCATGGCTGTCAGCCCTTTTCCTGTACCCGATCTTAGCCTTAGCGTTCGGCGCCAGAACCGCGGATCGCGTCAAGGCAGAAGACCACGAGGCTAAAGAGGAAGCACGCCGCAACCAAGAAACCGAACTGATCTTACAGCCAGCCGCCGAACCGCTTCGTTCCCGGTCAGTTTTCGAGAGGGCCAGTCTCTTCGTACCCGTTTCGGTACTGACGGGGCTCCTCAGCATCGGTTTTTACGCCTACCTCACCGGCCAGATCGAAAAAGCGCATCATTGGTTGATTTGGCTAACGATTGTGTACTTTGCAGCGGCAACGTCGACCCTGCTCCTAGGATTTAGGGGCAGCGCAAAGGCAATGGCATCATGAGACGACACTCCCTCGTTCTCGACATCGGCAAGACCCACGTGAAAGCCACTGTCCTCGATGAGCGGGGGGAGGTGGTTCTATCCCGGCGCAATAGCAACAGTTCAAAACAGACTGAGCTTTATCTCGCACTCGATCTCGACGGGATCTGGGCCTTTTTTGTCGATCAGATGCGAGCA
>CAZTEZ010000523.1:0-1651 GCA_964611815.1 uncultured Bacteroidia bacterium
GCTTGCAGCCACTGCTGCATGGCCTGCGCCCGCCTGATGATGATGCCGTTACGCGCGCCAATGCCGATGCCCACCGCCACAGACGTCGGTGTGGCCAGACCCAGCGCACACGGACAAGCCACCACCAGCACGGCCACCGCCCGGATGATGCTCTCCTGAGTTCCCAAGTCAAGCGCGAAATAGCTAAGAATCAAAGTCCCCACAGCCACCAGAACGACAATGGGCACAAACCACGCACTGATTTTATCTGCCAACTTCTGCACGGCGGGCTTGTCAGCGCGGGCGTTGTGCACCCGGCTGATGATCGACGACAACGTGCTTTGCTTGCCAGCTGCGGTCACTTTCACATCTGCCGAGCCGTTGATGACCGTGGCCCCTGCGATAACGTGCTCGCCTTTGCCGTGTCGAATCGCGTCGGACTCGCCGGTCAACAGGCTTTCGTCGCACTGCACCTCACCGCTAAGAATGATGCCGTCAGCAGGGACGCGCTCGCCCGGGCGGATGCGGATTTTGTCGCCAGCCAGCAGGTTTTTTGCGGGCAAATCATGAAGCTGCACGTCCTCGCCACTGCCGGTAATCACGTGCGCGGTCTCGGGTTGCAGCTCCTGCAAATGCTGCAGCGCTTTGCCCGCTCGCGATACGGCGTAGGCTTCCAGCAAATTGCCGCCGAGCACGATGGTGATGATGCTGGCGGTGGTCTCGAAGTAGAGCTCCGGCTGGGTCTGCGTCGCCCACATAATGATGGAGTACACATACGCGGCGCTGGTGCCGAGGATGATGAGCACGTCCATGTTCGTCGTGACGTTCTTCAGGGCGTTGAATGCACTGCGCCCGAAATACCACACGCCGATGCCAAAGACTGGGGTCGTGAGCGCGAACTGGAACCAGGGGTTGTGCAGCAGGTGCCAGCTCGAGAACATCATCGCCCACAGCGGGAGCGTCAGCAGCAAACTGCTACCAAACAGCACCTGCAGCGGGGATGGCCGGAAGCCGCCGCCTTCCTCAGCTGCCACTTTGCATTTGTAGCTGTAGCCGATTTCCTTCAGCGCCTTAGCGATGCGGTCTTCGGACAGGTTCTGCGGGTTGTCATACTGCACCTTGCCAGTGGCGTGCTCCACGACGACCTGCTCCAGGCCGGCATCACGCAGCTTGTCACCCACTTTTAGGGCGCAATTGCTGCAGGTCATGCCTTCGACTTTGACTTGCTCCATGGTCAGTGTTTCAACTGACAATGCTAACACGATTTGACCTGATTTGGTGCGAAAGTGGGTGCGCTGCTGTGCGTTGGGTCACGGAGGGGTGAACCAGAATTGTTTGGAACCAAAATTTTCAGAATTGACAGAATTTTCAAAATCTAACCAGTTCACTAACAGCATTGAATTCTGTCAATTCTGTAAATTCTGTAAATTCTGGTTCAACTTTAATTCAACTTCGCCCGAATCAGCTGCATAAACTCCTTCACAACTTTATCTTCACGATCAACAGTGGGCATGTTCAGGATGTGCTTGCGCATGTGCTCCTCAGCAGCGTCGGCCGTGCCCAGCTCGTTTAGCTTCTTAACGGTGCGCTCAAACAGCGGCTTCTCGCCACTGAATAGCCGCTGGATGAACTGAAACTGTTTGTGTAGCGGAATCTGCTTGATCTCGATGCC
>CAZTEZ010000523.1:1661-1900 GCA_964611815.1 uncultured Bacteroidia bacterium
TGCCACCGCCGTTTTGCTGTGCGAGCTTATCGGCGAGTGTTTGCTGCTCGTCGCTGTCTTTCGTCTGCTTTAGCTTGTCGGCCAGGGTGGCGGGCTTCTCTTCTTGCTCGGCACGACTTTCACTATCGTCTGAGAATGAGCGCTTTTTGATCTCAATAGTGCGCTTTGGCGGCGCCTCGGGTTCGGGCTGTTGCTGAGGTTCGGGCTGTTGCTGAGGCTCGGGCTCCGGCGCTGGTTTA
>CAZTEZ010000524.1:0-1890 GCA_964611815.1 uncultured Bacteroidia bacterium
ACTAAGCCGCAGTCGTGCGCTTGACGCCGCGCATCAATTCCTCTTTGTACTGCAACTCATACAATTGTTTGTAGAGTCCACCCTGCGCAAGCAGCTCCTGGTGGTTGCCGCGCTCCTGAATGCGGCCTTTCTTGAGCACAATAATCTGATCGGCGTGCTGAATCGTGCTCAGGCGGTGGGCGATGATGATGGACGTTCGTCCTGACAAAACGGTCTGGATGGCATTCTGAATGAGCGTCTCGGTGGCGGTGTCGATGTTGGCAGTCGCCTCGTCGAGTAAGAGCACTTTGGGGTCGTATACAAGCACGCGGATGAAGGTCAGCAGCTGACGCTGGCCGGTGCTGAGTGTCGCGCCGCGCTCGCCGACTGCGTAATCATATCCGCCGGGCAGGCTCTCGATGAAGTTGTGCGCCCCCACCCGCTTGGCCGCCTTGATGACGGTCTCGCGGCTGATCTCAGGATTCATCAGCGTGATGTTGTCGTGAATGCTGCCCGAAAACAGGAAGACATCCTGCAGCACCAGGCCGATGTTCTCGCGAATGGCGCGAAGGCTCAGCTCGCGCATGTCGATGCCGTTCAGGAACACGTGCCCGCTCTGGATGTCATAGAAGCGCATGAGCACATTGATGATCGACGACTTGCCGGCGCCGGTAGGACCTACGATGGCGGTTGTGGTGCCGGGCGGCACTTCAAAGCTGAGTTCATGCAAGATCGTCTCTGGTGGCTTGTAAGCGAAGGTTACGTTCTTAAAGGCCACACTCATTTGCCCCTCAGCATCAAAGACTTTGTCTTCTTCGCTCTCCTTTGGTGCCTGAATAAACTCTTCAGTATCAAGTACCCGAAACACGCGCTCGGCACTCACCATGCCGTAGAGCAGCTGGTTGAAACGCTCGGCGATCATCCGAACCGGGCGGAACATCATCGTGGTGAGCATGTTGAACATGATAATCTCACCCAGCGACAGCTCGCCATAGGCCACCCCGCGCAGGCCGTACCAAACAAGTAGCGCCGTGCCCAGCGCACTCAGGATTTCGACCACCGGAAAGAAGATCGAGTAGTAGAGCACCGTTGCAAGATTGGCTTTGAGGTGCTGCTCGTTAACCTGATCAAATCGGCGCTCCTCTTCCTCCTCGCGGTTGTAGAGCTTCGTAATCATCAGCCCCGTGATGTGCTCCTGCACGAACGCGTTGAGGCGCGAGACGTACTCCCGCACTTTCTGGAAGGGCTTTTCGACCCGCTTGCGGAAGATGTAGGTCGAGATCGTGATGAGCGGGAACACCGTGAGCACGACCAGCGTGAGTTCAACATCGGTGTAAAACATAAAGGCCATAATGGCCAGCAGCTGCAGAATCTGCCCGATGATTTGAATGATTGCCTGACTGAAGACCTGGTTGAGCGCTTCGATGTCCGAAATGGTGCGCGTCTGCAGTTGGCCAATGGCGTGGGTGTCGAAGTAACGCATCCGCAGGGCCATGATGTGATGAAACACCCGCTGGCGCAGGTCGTTCATGATGGTCTGGCCGAGCCAGTTCGAGAGCCAGGTCTGGAAGTACTGGGCAATGGCCTGCACAAAGATGATGCTCACGATGAGCAGAATACCCATGTTCAGCAGGTGCAGGTTCTCTTCTTTGATAGGCCCGTCGACCAGCCGCTTGATGATGTAGGGCTGCGCGACCATGAAGCCCGACAGCAGAATCGTTAGCAGAATGCCGACGACGTAGTAACAGGAGTACGGCCGGCCAAGCGACAGGAGACGCCACAGGCTCCGCGCTTTTGGTTTGGGTTTCTGCTGCTGTTTATCGGAAGAATCGGACACAAGTAGGGCTTAAGTCTTAGCAACACCGGCGTTATAACAGTGGTTCACTGTTCGCCTAAAGATGCGCATAAGTT
>CAZTEZ010000525.1:0-1889 GCA_964611815.1 uncultured Bacteroidia bacterium
CGGCCCGGCCCGCGGCGACGAACGCCCGGATAGCGACGTGGATGTGTACGTGGAGGTTGATTATGAAAGTGGTTTCGGATTATCCGAACACTTTAACCTAGTTGAAGATTTAAAGTGCCGTGCTGGTCGCCCAATAGACCTGGGTACACAAATGAACGAGCGGCTATTCAAGTATGCGCATGATGATCTGACCTTAATCTACAAACGCGCATGAAGCCCACGAACACCCAAAAAGATTATGAGCGCTTGCTGCGTATGATTGAGGCAAGCGAGGAGGTTGTGACTTTTACACAAGGTTTTGATCTAAAGGCATTCTTAAAGGATCGGGTGTTGCAACTCGCGGTTCAGAAATCCCTGGAGAACGTTGCTGAAGGGGCGCGCACGATGACAAAGGAATTCAGGACAATGTATGACGGTTACCCGTGGCACGAAATGATTGGCATGCGAGTGCATTCGGCACACATGTACTGGAAAATTGACTACAAGCTTGTCTTAAGAATCGCACAGGTGGATATCCCCGAACTGCTCGATTATCTGTTTGAAATCAAAGCAGATATGGAAAAGAAGCTCGACATCTGAATGTGTCGAACGTATTGAGTAAGAGGTAAATATTCCCTAGTTTGAAACATGCCATCTTCCGATTCTTTCACCGCCCGCTCGCCCGAGGCCTTTGCCCGGCGCCACCCGGAGTTGCTGTGCCAGCTGCGCGAAGTGTTGGCGAAGTACCCCGTTAAGGCCGCGTATTTATTCGGCTCCTACGCCCGCGGCGACGAACGCCGTGATAGCGATGTGGATGTGTACGTGCAGATCGACCGTTCAAAGGGTTCTTTTGGCCTTTTTGAATTACACAATTTGCACGAAGACCTGAAGCAAGCGACTAACAAAGAAATTGGGATTTCAACTGCAATGGAAGGCTTATTGCTAGAGTATGCGGCTGATGATCTGACCCTGATTTATTCTGATTTCTAAGACTCATGAAACGTGACAATAGGTTATACGTGCTTCAGATCATCGAAAATGCAGAGCTGATACATGAGCATATGCAAGAGGTCACTTGGGAGGCGTTTCAGAAAGATAAAATGCTGCAAGCAGCCATGGAGCGCTGGTTGATTATTATTGGTGAAGCGAGTAAGCGTCTTAGTACCAGGTTTGTGGAGGCAAACGATGATGTGCCTTGGCACATGATCAAAGGTCTGAGGAATATCGTTGTGCACGAATATGACTCCATGGATTTAACGATGATCTATGACGTGCTGAGCATACATGTTCCAGACCTGCTGGACGAAATGCTTGCTGTAAAGAAGTCAGGCAATTTCCACGACTAAGCAGTTCACAGTTATCGCAGCACCCGCCCCTTCATTGTCTTTCTGAGTAATGGCGTGTTGTGAGCCCGCCCGGCGAGGTGGGTACGGTCTATTAACGTTTCTCCGGTGAGCGAGAAGGTCGTCACAGCTTCACCTTCAGTTAGACTGACTTCATTCAAACCAAACGTGCGGCGCACGCTCGTCGTCAGCAGCTCAACCACGCGCTCGATGGAGAGGTGGCCGTGTGAAATGACGCGCTCGACGAGCATCGGGAAGGCCGTTTGCAGCGTGAGCATGCCAGGCAGTGCCTGGGCGAACTCCAGTTGCTTTTCTTCGATGCTGCGTGGCTGGTGGTGCAGCGAAAGGCAATCGAGCGTACCATCTTTTAGGCCGTCGATGAGCGCGGCTTGGTCAGCGGTGGTGCGCAGTGGCGGGAAGAGCTTCAGGTTGGCATCGAAGCTATTCAGCTCTTTGTCAGCATGGTACAAGTACGGCACAGCGGTGTCGGCCGTGAGGTGCAGTCCGCGCGCTTTGCCGACTTTGATGAGCGCGACACCCTCGGCGGTGCTGATGTTGCTCAGGTGC
>CAZTEZ010000526.1:0-1885 GCA_964611815.1 uncultured Bacteroidia bacterium
AGTCAAGACGTCACATCCCTTGAGAACCGCATCCGTACTGCAAAAGCATTTTTGAACGCCCAGGTTACCAGCTGTAAAGTCAATAGCGACAGCACCAACCAGAATCTTCGCGAGCTGGGCTACCACATGGACACGATCCATGAAATTGAGCGCGTTGGTCTGCGCAACCTCAACGACATCGAGCGGGTGAAGCTCACCCGCGTTTTGGGTGTCGTTGAAGAGAACATGGGTGTTCAGGTGTCTGATAACTAAACTGCCGGCACCACGACAAACTTTCACGCCCCGCAGTTCTGCGGGGCGTTTTTTGTGGGGTCCTTTTTCAACTGATTCTTTGGTCGGCGGTCGAACAGAATCACGCACGATTGCGATATTCGCAGCATGAGCACCGCCGAGCACCCACTTCGACAGTTGATCGCCACCCACGGTCCCGACCTCAGCGAGCAGCAAATCGAACAACTGATCGCCTACGGCGAGCTGCTGTTGGAGTGGAACGCCAAGATCAACCTCGTCTCGCGCAAGGACACCGATAACCTCTGGGCCAAGCACTTGTATTCACCGTTGCTGACGCTCAAAGTCTTCGATTTCACGCGCAAACAGTCCGTGCTGGATATCGGCACCGGTGGCGGCATCCCCGGCGTGCCACTGGCGATCATGTACCCCAAGACGCGCTTCGTGCTCTGCGATTCTATCCTTAAAAAAGCGACGGCCGTCAATGATATGGTCGAGCGTCTTAGCCTTGACAACGCCACTGTACTCCGCGCCCGTGCCGAGCAACTGACGCAGGACTTCGACTTCATCACCGGTCGGGCCGTCACCCGCATTAGTGCGTTTACGAAGATCGCCCAGCCGCGTCTCAAACGGCCGTTTAACAAGTTCGGCGAGGGCGGTATTTTCTACTTCAGTGGTGGCGATCAGCGCGAAGAGGTGGCGCACTGGAAGGGCAAGAAGCATGTGTTTAAGCTCGACGACTACGTCTGCATTCCCGAAACCCAGGGCAAACTGCTGGTCTATCTGGCATAGCGGCGGTGTCTGGAGCCAATCTGAACACAGATTTCGCGCCAATGGGTGCAAATAATATGCACATGATTCCGTAAGTTTGTTGAAAGCAGCTAAATCACATGGAATTCTACGAACAGTATGTTGGCTTGGGCGTGATTGTGGCAATCGCTCTGACGCTCGGGTTTGCGTTTCCGTTGCTCTCGCGCATTCTGGGGCCCTTTCGTCCGGACAAGCACGAGGCCAAACTGACGCCTTACGAGTCGGGCCAGGATCCGGTTGGCTCGGCACGGGATCGCTTCTCCGTCAAGTTTTACATGGTTGCGATGCTGTTCATCCTCTTTGATATCGAGGTTATCTTCATGTATCCGTGGGCAGTTCAGTTCGAGGAACTCACCGCCGCTTTGGGTTGGATTCCACTTGTTTCGATGACGACCTTCATCGGCAGTCTGATGGTCGGCCTAATTTATCTGTATAAAAAAGGCGGGCTGAACTGGTCGTGACGCGATTCTGTTCAATCACTAGTTGATATGAAACACCCAACAACACATCACCTTAACCGCTAAGCATCAACACTATGGGTCTTGAAAAAGCACTGGCACAAAAAGGCTTCGTCACCACTTCGGTTGACGCACTCTCGAACTGGGCACGTCAAAATTCGCTGTGGCCGATGCCCATGGGTCTCGCGTGTTGCGCGATTGAAATGATGGCTTTCGCGGGCCCCAAATACGATGCCTCTCGCTTTGGCTCAGAGGTGTTTCGTTTCTCGCCGCGCCAGGCAGATCTGATGATCGTTGCCGGCTGGTGCACGTATAAAATGGCCCACTCAATCCGTCGCATCTGGGACCAAATGCCCGACCCCAAATGGTGCGTCGCGATGGGCGCCTGC
>CAZTEZ010000527.1:0-1869 GCA_964611815.1 uncultured Bacteroidia bacterium
CGCGCGCATCGCGCTCGTGGACTGTAATAATTTCTACGTCTCCTGCGAGCGCGCGATCAACACCAAACTGCGCAAGGTCCCGGTCGCGGTGCTCTCGAGCAACGACGGCTGTTTCATCGCCCGCAGCCAGGAGGTGAAAGACCTCGGCTTGCCCATGGGCACGCCCTTCTTCAAAGTGCGTGACCTGGTCACGAAGCACAACATCAAGGTCCTGTCGGCGAACTGGGGCTTGTACGAAGAGTACTCGCTGAAAGTCATGCAGTTTCTGCGCGAACACGCCCCTCTTGTTGAAGTCTACTCCATCGACGAGGCCTTCTTGGACCTCAGCGGTATGGAGCGCTTCTTCGATCTCGAGCGCTTCAGCCAGCACCTGCGCGCCGATCTGCTGGAGGCGCACGACATCCCGATTTCCGTTGGCATCTCGACCAGCAAGACCCTCGCGAAGCTGGCGAACAAACGCGCCAAAAAAGCCCGCACGACTTACGTCGACATCCTCACCGACGAGCAGGACATCGCCAACGTGTTGAAGCAGACGCCCGTCGACGAGCTCTGGGGTATCGGTCGGCAGCTGAGCCGCCGCCTGGCGAAGCTCGGCATCGAGAACGCGCACGAGGTGGCCTACCAGGGCGCAGAGGTGTTCGCCAAGCACACGACGATCGTCCAGAAGCGCATGCAGCGCGAATTGCAGGGCTACTACACCGTGCCCCTTGAGCCGGAGTTCATCGCCAAGCAGATGATCGGTGCCTCGCGCAGTTTCGGCAAAGAGCAGCACAGCCTGGAGCAGCTGCGCTCGCCCATCGCGAATTTCGTGACGCGCGCGTGCCGCAAGCTGCACCTGCAGGCCTCGGCGGCGGGGGTCATCAGCGTGAGCCTGCGCACCAACCCGCACAAGGGCGACCAGCCCGTGAAGCGCGCCGGTGCCAGCGTGCGCCTACCCACGCCCTCGGCCTACCCGCCGGAGATCCTGCGCTACGCACTGCAAGCACTCGAAGAAGCCTATGCCCGCGCCCGCAAGCAGGCGCGTGGCGAGCGCATTTACTTCAAAAAAGCCGGCATCATGCTCTCGGAAATCACGCAGACGACCCAGCTACAGGGCAACCTCTTCGACGATGCCAACCGCCGCAAAATCGAGCGCGAGTTGGCGCTCATCCGCTTCGTGAACGACATGAATTACGCGCCCGACCAGCCCGATGTCACGTGGGCGGCCTTCCAGCGCTACGCGCAGTACACCGACTGGGAGCCGCTATCGGAGCACCGCGAAGGCGGCGCGCCCATCAGCGGCGATTTCGTCTCGGACCTCGACGTTAATGGCAAAAAGGTGATTCGCGCGTGGTGGTAGGGTGTAACCTTATACGTTACATTTACGTTACTATGATAGCAGTTATCCGGCACAAAGGATTGCGGCAGTTTAATAAAACGACAATGCACAATCCCCCGCATCCCGGCGAAATCTTGAAAGCGGTTTACATGAATGAACACAGCGTTAGTATTTCATCGTTGGCAACGGCACTGGGTGTCGCGCGCAAGACCGTATCTGCGATTGTCAACGAACGCTCGGGTATTAGTCCGCCAATGGCTTTGCGTTTGGCCAAGTATTTCGGGAATTCAGCCGAATTCTGGTTGAACCTACAACGGAATTATGACCTTTGGCAAGCCAAACAAACGACCGATTTGTCTGCCATACAGTCTCTTGACCACGCTTAATTCCTGACTTCGTATGTCTGATCAGTCGCTTACACCCGAATCCTTCACCGCCCGCTCGCCCGAGGCCTTTGCCAGGCGCCACCCTCAGCTGCTGCGGCAGCTGCGCGAGGTGCTGGCAAACTACCGCGTGAAGGCCGCGTACCTGTTCGGCTCCTACGCCCGCGG
>CAZTEZ010000528.1:0-1863 GCA_964611815.1 uncultured Bacteroidia bacterium
TGGAGTGCCCTCAACCGTGATCGTGAGTGCTCCCTGAACGAGCGAACTAACAAACAGCGCAAAAATCAGAACATGTAGGCTTTTCATAACAAATAGAGACTTCTTACATTATACACAACTGTTGGGTCAAGCCCTGTTTTGCTTCAATTAACCGCCTCTTTCCATGACGACGCATAGAAGTGAGGCCTACCATCTCTTGCTCTACCAGCGCGTTATCGCAACAAAAACAGGGGCTCGGAATTCATCCTGACCCCTGTTGGCAACATGCGCTGCTGGCGTTTCGCAGGAGATTACTCCCAATCCTTGAGGTGTCGTTTGGCTGTGTTGAAGTACGCCACCAGTTTCGCGCTGTTTCGTTCGATGACTGAGCCCGCGATGATGATTGCGATGCCAAGAACAGACAGGATGATCCAGCGGCTTTCGTCTCCGATCAGAACTGCGTTGCGCAAGTGGTAGGCCGAGCTAATGACAAGCCCGATAACACCGCTAACCAGCAAACCGCGCTCCCGTGTGACAAAGGCCGCGAGCGTAACCAGTGCTGCCACCAGCAGGCTAAGGATGGATGCGACGGGCGTCGGAAACGCCATCAGTTGCCAGAGTGACGAGGCCACCGCGACAAAGCCCGACACGCGCCGCCACACACGCCCGCTCCCGTTTGTGTAGGTGGACATCAGATACGCAAACAAACTCACCGGCAGCACAATTTGGTTCACCCACGCATGGGAATCGATACCGAAGATCTCCTCATAACACAGCGCCCAGGCAAGTAGAGCTGGTATGAGACTAAGCACGCGGAAAAGCCCCATTCGACAACCAAAGGCACGCGCCTTTGCCAGCTCGAAGAACATCAGGTAGCTGAGAATCGCCAACACACCCGCCACGAGCAGAGGCCCGATTGAGAACAGCATCAAGTTCCGCAGCGCGAGCATCAATAATGGCACATACAGCATCCAGCGACAGACCGCACCCTCGACATGCTGGATCGATGCGTTGTCTGCCAGCCGACGCAGGTCAATCACCCGTATCAGCACGAAACCCGCAATAAGCAGCGCTGCAACAGTGTCGGCACCGCGAAACGGCAACAGCAACAGCCCATTGCCCGACAGATAGAGCAGCGTGAGCAGGTTTCGCTGCTGCCGCGCAAGCGCCGAGAACCCCGCATAGGCCACCAGCGGCAGCAAGATCAGCGAGCCCGCAACCGTCAGCCACAAGTGGAAAGTCGAGAGCGACTTCAGTTGAAACATATGCAACCACTGCGGCAGGGTTGCACCGTTTGTGGCCCCGTCGAGCAAGAGCATCCCGCCGAGTTGCAGAAAGTGAATCGGCAACAGAGCAGTCGTTAGCCCCAAAAAGGCCCGCGCACTCTTGGCTTCCTGCAAGCGCAGGACACAAAAAATGCCCGACAACGCCATCACAAGCGTCATGCCAACAAATGCGTGGTAGCGCTCCAGCGGCTCAAAACTTCGCCAGCCGCTGAACAGAAAGCTGAACGAGGCTACGACCAACAGGCCAAGCCCCAGCTTTCGCATGACGCTCGGCAGGTGCCGCAAATGCGCCCACCTCGACGTCGTTGGGGTGACCGTCTCAGCCGACACGGCCCCCATTTCACTGTTTTGCGATGCAATCATGACATTCATGGCTAGGTGTTATTTGGTCTGAGGTTCTGTCGTGCTGGCCGAAAGCGTATCGAGTTCCGCATCCAGCTCCGTCTCCAGTTCGCTAGCGGTAAAGTCGGCCTCGAAGGTATCGATGCCCGACAACGGAGCATCCACTTCACAGACCACGACCTTCTCCTCCCAGCGATCAAAGAGCGCCGCAAGGTCGCTGCTGAGCGTGTCCTCAAATTGCGCAGCATTGCTCAAG
>CAZTEZ010000529.1:0-1859 GCA_964611815.1 uncultured Bacteroidia bacterium
ATTCGGAATCGGGCTGAACAAGTCTTTCCATATGGTAGGCAGGCTCCTGGCGCTGGAAGAGGTACCAGCTCGGCAGGCTCACCACCTAGCCTTCCCGCGATGTGCCCCACGAGCCGCTCCAGCTCTTCGGGGTTGTCATTCAGAATAGCGCGCAGATCCGGTGTCGTGACACGGTCGGCGCACAGACGGAAAAAGAAGTCCTCGCGAAAACGCCCCTGCCCAATTTCAAGTTCCAGATTGCGGTTGGTCGCTGCAATGACCTTGCCGCCAAATTCGCGGGTATGTGTCTCGCCGATGCGCTGAAAACCGCGCGTTTGCAGAACCCGGAGCAGCTTCACCTGGGTCACCAGCGACGTTTCACCGACTTCGTCGAGAAAGATCGAGCCACACGCACTGCACGATTCAAAGAACCCCTGTTTGTCTGTAAAGGCACCGGTGAACGCCCCCTTGCGGTGCCCGAACAGTTCAGACTCGATCAGTGTGTCTGACAGTGCGGACAGGTTAATCGGAAAGAATACGCTGTGCGGATTCTCGGCAAACGCCCCCTGCTGCGGGTCGTAGGGGATGTAACGAGACAGCGCAATCGCTCGGGCCACGAGCTCCTTACCCGTTCCCGAAGGCCCCGTAATCAGCGTTGTGACGTCATTGAGTTTCGCATACAAAAACGAGCGGTAGCGCTCCATATCGCAGGTAAAGATGGACTCCCAAATCTGCTCGCGGAGCCTGCGAATCGGGTCAGACTGGCCAACGATAAAGTCATGCGTGTAACGAAAAGCACGCCTGAGCTGAAAAAAAATGGAAAAAACGTGATGCGTCGGCACCGGCTTCACGAGAAAGGCATCCCCAGCACACGTGTAGTGATCAACAAAAGACACGAAGGCATCGAAGCCTTTTTTGACCGATGGCAACGCAGGCGATCCCGCAGACTTGTCGATCACCGCATCCAGTTGGCGAATGATTTTGTGAAAGCCCACATAGTAAACAGCGTTGAGATAAACCGCTGCCTGCTGCGGTGAAAGCTCGGAAGCCCCATTCAACCGCTGCCTCAACTTCACCAGCTTTGCCTCGGCGACCTCCGAAACGCCAATTGCGTATGCCATGCGCTGCGCCCCCTCGGCATCCTGCCGAACATCCCGCTGCAACACTTCCGACTCCAACTCAAATCGGCGCAAGGCGAACGGGTTACAGTGGGCGATTGCGGACACAGCCTTCAGCACCCCGGCCTCATCACTCGAAAAACGAACCTGCATGACATTTTTTGTATTCCAGAAAACATTTAATGTCCACAAAAATACACTTAAAACCAACAGCAAAATCCCGAGACCCTGATTACTAGCAACTTAAGCAACCAACCTGATTTCTGGCATACGCCTAGTGATGGGTATGGCATGGAAACAACACACGCTTCTACGAACCTGACAACTAACGCCAGCCAGCCACAGCGCAGCTATGGATTTCGCTACCACGCCCTGCGCTTCTTCTGGCGCTTGATCCTGCGGTTGCTGTATCGCGTCGAAGTGCGCGGCATAGAGCACTTCCGGGCTCGTGGCGAGCGGTCGCTGGTCATCGCCAATCACACGTCCTACCTCGACGCGTCGTTGCTCGCCTGTTTCTTGCCGGAGAAAATGACCTTTGCGGTCGGTGACAAAGTAGCTGAGAAATGGTGGATCAAGCCCTTCGTCCGACTCGTGGACTTTCACCCGATGAGCCCGGCAAACCCCTTCGCGCTGAAGTCATTGATCCGGCGGGTAAGCGAGGGGAACACCTGTGTTATTTTTCCGGAAGGCCGACTCAGCACAACCGGGACGCTGATGAAGTGCTACGAGGGGCCCGCGAAGCTCGCGCTGATGTCCAAGGCC
>CAZTEZ010000530.1:0-1858 GCA_964611815.1 uncultured Bacteroidia bacterium
GGCTGTTGCGTTTTTTCAGGCTTAGGGGCAGGAGTGGACTCCGCCTTAGATGGTGATTTGGGCTGACGCTGCTCAACCGGCTCGGGCTGCTTGCGCTCCTTGATCTTTGGAGTTGGTTTTGGCGTTTCAGCCTGCACCTTCGAGTCCGCGGGCTTTGTTGGTTCCTTAGAAGCGGATTTCGCTTCAGGTTTTTGCTCTTGCTTAGTCTCAGCTTTCGTTTCTGGCTTCTCTTTTAGTTTGGGTTCAGATTCCGGTTTTGTTCCAACCTTCGATTCTGTCTTAGGTTGCGGTTTGGCCTGCTGTTTGGGTTCAGGTTTCGGTTCAGGCTTAGGCTCAGGTTTTGCCTTTTGAGCGCCGCCACCTGATGACGAAGATGATTTCGCCGAACGAAACTTCTTCTTCGGGATATTCAGCGTTGCCTTTTTGGGCTTCTCCTGCTGGTCGTTGTGTTCCGAGTGGTCTGCCATGTGGATTCAAACAGCGCTTATCCGGTTTTTTTGAATGCAGCCGCATCAGCCTCGGCTCGGCGTTCCATTGCGGCTTCGATGTCCTCCAAACGCCCGCGCGGGATGGCCGAAATGAGCTCGCGGGTGTAGTCCGAACTGGGGTTGGCGTAGATATCGTCGGCCACGCCCATCTCTTCGATTTTACCCGAGCGCATCACGATCATGCGGTCGCTCATGAACTTGACCACCGAGAGGTCGTGCGAGATGAAAATATAGGTCAGCTTGAACTCCTCGCGCAGTTCGTTGAGCAGGTTCAGCACTTGTGCCTGCACGGACACATCAAGCGCCGACACCGACTCGTCGCAAATCACAAAGCGGGGTTTCAGGGCGAGCGTCCGGGCGATACAGATGCGCTGGCGTTGGCCACCGCTGAACTCGTGCGGGTAGCGGTTGTAGTGGTCTGCGCGGAGGTTAACGCGTTCGAGCAGCTCGCGGACGCGGTCTTTGCGCTGCTGGTCGTTGTCCAGAATGCCGTGCACCTTCATGGGCTCCAGAATCGCGTTGCCAATGCTCATGCGCGGGTTGAGCGAGCCGTAGGGGTCCTGGAAAATGATCTGGATGTCTTTGCGGTGCTTGCGCAGTTCGGCTTGGGTAAGCGCGGTGATGTCAATGCCATCGAAGCTGATGCTGCCATCGGTCGGCTCGACGAGTCTAAGCAGCGTGCGCCCAAGTGTCGTTTTGCCGCAACCACTTTCACCGACCAGACCTAGGGTTTCGCCGGGGTAGACGTCGAAGCTGACATCATCGACGGCTTTGACGTGATCGGTCACACCGCCGAAAAAGCCGCTGCGAATCGGGAAGTAAGTCTTCAGGTTCTCGACGCGCATGATGGGCTGTTCGGCCTGCAGGTCGCTCTGGCGCTGGCGATAAGCCGCGCTGCTGATCTCGACTTCCTTGAGCATGGCATCCACGCTGCAGGCCTTTTCGATGATGTTGCCCTCGGCATCGGTCTCCATGAAGTCCGTGACGGTCGGTAAGTGCGAGTAGCGCTTGTCCATCGGCGGTCGGCAGGCGATTAGGCCTTTGGTGTAGGGGTGCTGCGGATTCTCGAAAATCTGCTTCACGCTGCCAGTTTCCACGATATTGCCGTGGTACATCACGATGACCTCATCCGCGATTTCGGCGATGACACCCAGGTCGTGCGTGATGAAAATGATGCTCATCTGATGGCGCACGCGCAGCTCGTCCATCAGCTCCAGAATACGCTTCTGAACCGTGACGTCCAGGGCAGTCGTGGGCTCGTCGGCGATCAGCAGGGCCGGGTTGCAGGCCATGGCCATGGCGATCATCACGCGCTGCTTTTGCCCGCCCGAAATCTGGTGCGGGTAGCTTTTCATGATCTGCTCGGGGCG
>CAZTEZ010000531.1:0-1326 GCA_964611815.1 uncultured Bacteroidia bacterium
GAGGCGCTCTGCTCCGAAGGAATCAGATTTATGCACTGCTGTTGCCGCCAGCGTTTCCTTATCCACCTTATCAACCCGACCCAAAACAGCCACCCCAGCGACCGCTGCGCCTGTCATTTTTAGCCAAGTATCAATGGTGGCCGAACACCCAGGCAATCGAGTGGCTCACCGAGAAGGTACTGATGGCTTTACCCAAAGACTCGGTTCGCGTCCAGCTTTTTGGCCCAGGCGCGGAGTGTTTCGCCAATTTTCACCCGTTCATATCGGCTGAAGGCTATGTGGAAGACCTAGCTCAAGTTTGGCAACGCACCGACGTTTTTATCTGCCCAATGGTCTCCGGCTCGGGCATTAACGTCAAGTTTCTTGAGGCGATCTATAACAGCCAACCGGTGATTGCGACATCATTTACCCAGCGCGGCCTGGACCCCATCGTCGACCCCGCGGTCGTGTTCTTGGATAGCCCGGAACAATGGGTCAGCTTCCTGAACAGCGATCGTGCGGTTCAGCTTGCTGGCGCTCGCCCAAAGCAAAGCACTGTCGAGCGATTTTCTATCGGCGCGATTGGCACCAGACTTAGCGATTTTCTTGCCAAATGATGGAACGCTCCAAGGCGTAGGAGCAGGCGTGCAAGCGCGTCGCTGATACAATGTACACTCACCCTCAGTTCTATCGAGTCGAGACAATTCTATGAAACTCCGCGACGTCTTGGGCGGTCATATGGTTTCTGGCGCTGGCTACCAGGCGGCGCGGGATGCGAAAGCGCAGAAAATAATCGAAATACTGAGTGCTGAAGCCGATCTCAAGGGTGCTGACATTCTTGACGTCGGCTGCGGTTCAGGCACCTTGTTGAGCTCGCTCAAGCAGCGGTGCCCAGACCTTGGGCGCGTGGTTGGTGTTGATCTGCAGGCGCCACGTGAGAGTGATTTCGAGTTCGTCGCGGTACAGGATGCGACGCTGCCGTTTGCCGATGCGAGCTTCCGGGTGGTAATAAGCAATCACGTAATCGAGCATGTCGGTTCCGGGCAGGACCAGTCCATGCATTTACAGGAGATATTCCGGGTGCTAAAACCGGGTGGCGTTCTCTATCTGGCTTGCCCGAATAAGTGGAGCCTCGTCGAGCCGCATTACAACCTGGCGCTGTTGAGCTGGCTGCCACGTGGGGTTGCGAGCTGGTGGGTGCGTACCCGTAAGCGCGGAACAGCGTACGAATGGCGGCCCCTCAGCAGCGCCGGGTATCAACGCAAGCTCTTGATCGCTGGATTCAGCTTTACCAATAAAACGCTGCAAGGCTTCCAGTTTCTGGTTGAGCGCGAACTCTCCGGAGTC
>CAZTEZ010000531.1:1336-1855 GCA_964611815.1 uncultured Bacteroidia bacterium
AAAGCCGCGATGCCAATTATCCCAACGCTGATTTTCGTCGCCAAGAGACCGGCATCCGGGTCCTAAGGCTGGAAGCGAAGGCGTGCTGCCAGTTTTCGCGCCCGGTCGCGATATCGCAGCAGCGTCTCCCTGGGTCGCATCACACTGTTGCCGACCTTGCGCGCCAGCACGACGCCGGGCCGCGCGAAGGCAATCGTTACGCGCTGGTGCACCGGCATCTGCGCCAGGTAGGTCGCCCGCAGCCGCGCCCGCCGCGCACCAGCGGCATTCGCCTCGCGATCGACGCTGGTCTTCGCCTCCGGCCACATTACGAAGTTGCCCCAGCACTCATTAAAGTACGCAACCCGACACCGCATCACCGCGCGGAACAGGAAGTCGAGGTCCATGCTGTAGTGGTCATCGAGATCAAAGCCGCCAACGCGCTCATGCACCTCACGACGGTAGAAGTATGCTGACGGGTTGACGGGAAAATCGAAACCCATCAGAAAGGCCGGTGCCGACAGGTGCCGAGGCCGGTTG
>CAZTEZ010000532.1:0-1163 GCA_964611815.1 uncultured Bacteroidia bacterium
ACCGCCGCCATCGCGCGCCTCGCTTCGTCGGGTTCCTCATCCCTTCCGCCCTCTCACCCCTTCACCGCGCCGGCCGTCAGCCCCTGCACGATGCGCCGCTGGAAGGCCAGCACGAGGGCAGCCACCGGGGCGGTGGCCACGACCGCCGCCGCGAGGATCTGCCCCCACGGGACCTGGTACTGGCCGCGGAACAGCGCGATCGGCCAACTGACGCGCAACAGTGACGGCGGCCGCCAGATTCTCGAGGTTGTGTTTGCCGAACAGCGGGAAATCCACGCGCTTCTTATCGATTTTCACCGACAGGTTGCCGTTCTTCTGTTTGGCCGAATACGCCGAGTAAGGCTCTGTGTAATGCGCATCGGTGTCCAGCTCGGCTTTCACGAGCTCACGCAGTTGCTTGTCGTCTTTGTTGTAGACGCAGGTGGCGGCTTTGGGCAGCGATTTCAGCAGCTTCTCAAACTGCGCAACGTACTCGCGCTCAGTCGGGAAGGCATTGATGTGGTCCCAGGCGATGCCCGTAACGATGCAGATGTGCGGCTCGTAGTGCAGAAACTTGGGCTCGGCATCCAGTGCGCTAGTGGGGTATTCGTCGCCCTCGATCAGTATGACCGGCGCGCGATCGCTGATGCGCACGGTGCGCTCGAAGCCTTTCACCGGTGCACCGACGAGGTAGTCGAAGTCGCGCCCGGCGGTCTTCAAAATGTGCATCAGCATCGCTGTGATGCTCGATTTGCCGTGGCTGCCGGCAATCACGATGCGCTGTTTATCAGCGGCTTGCTTGCGGATGAACTCTGGGAAGCTATAAATCTGCAGCTTGAGCTCCTGCGCACGCACGAGCTCGGGGTTATCGAGTCGGGCATGCTTGCCGAGGATGACTGCCTCGATGTCTTTCGTGATTTTGTTGGGGAACCAGCCTTCCTGCTCGGGCAGCAGGTCGGCCTCTGCAAGGCGGCTGCGCGAGGGGTCGTGGATGCTGTCGTCGGAACCGCTGACCTGGTGGCCGGCAGACTGCAATGCGAGCGCCAGGTTGTGCATCACGGCGCCGCCAATGGCAATGAAATGAATACGCATGTTGCGAAAATACGCAATCCCCGGCCATCCGCAGTATTCAGACGGCCCTTGGCGTGTCATCGGGCTCGCTGGATGAGCTCGCGGATGATGTC
>CAZTEZ010000532.1:1173-1849 GCA_964611815.1 uncultured Bacteroidia bacterium
CAGCGGTAAAGCTCGGCAAAATGCGGTGGCGCAGCACGGGCAATGCGATGGCTTCCACGTCTTCGATATCCGGTGAGTACTTTCCATGAAGCAGCGCGTGGGCTTTGGCGCCCAGAATGAGGTACTGCGATGCGCGCGGTCCGGCGCCCCAACCGACCATGTCTTTCACGTAGTCAGACGCATCGGGCAGCGAAGGACGCGAGCTCTGCACGAGCTTCACCGCGAATTCTGTCACTTGATCCGGCACCGGCACACGGCGCACGACTTGTTGCAGCGTGATGATGTCTTCGGCATGCAGCACCGCACCGGCCGTAGACGACTCGCCACCAGTCGTAGCTTTCACGATGTCGATCTCCTCCTGTAGGCTGGGGTAGTCGACTTTCAGGTAGAACATGAAGCGGTCGAGCTGGGCCTCGGGCAGGGGGTAGGTGCCCTCTTGTTCGATGGGGTTCTGGGTAGCCAGCACGAAGAAGGGCTCTTTCAGCTTGCGCGATTCACCGGCGACGGTCACGCGCTTTTCCTGCATAGCTTCGAGTAGGGCCGCCTGCGTCTTGGGCGGTGTCCGGTTGATTTCGTCGGCGAGGATGATGTTCGCGAAAATCGGTCCCTGCAAAAACTTGAAGTGCTTTTTGCCGCTCTTATCGTCCACGTCCAGGATTTCCGTGCCGAGAATGTC
>CAZTEZ010000533.1:0-1846 GCA_964611815.1 uncultured Bacteroidia bacterium
CCGCTGCAAGCAACGCAGGTCATCGCCAGCCCAGACAGCATCTTTATTGTGGCGCAGCCGTTGGTGAGTGCAGGTTCGCCACATTTCACGAGTCTGATCCGCCTCTCGAGCACTGGGGAGTTCAACAGCGAACGCACATGGCAGCATCCTGGGCCGCACGAATTACCCGCTTTGCTGTGGGCGAACGATCAGGTGCACATTTTCGAGCAGCTCTCCACGCCTTTCACGACTGGCGCGCTTACACCGATCACGAATTTTACTCAAACTGGCAATCAGCTGCTGCTGCCAGGCGCAACGCCCAGTCTTCAGCTCGAACTCCAGGATGCTGCCTACGATTCTGCTGAGGATCGGCTGCTGTCTAGCGGCCGTGCAACTGCCCCGAATAGCGGCTCGGCAATTGGCTATTATTTCGCGGCAGTGAATCCAGCGACCAATCAGCTTGATTTTGGAGAGGTTCGTACGCTGAATGGCACACAGTCGGCGTTCATTTCGGAGCTTCCCAATGCGCCTGGCCAGGGACTTCAGTTTGCGATGGCCATCAATGTATTGGCGGCCGGGCAGCCCAGAGTAGAGCTGCATCATTACGATTTTATCGGTCTTCCGCCCACGCAACGCCGCTGGGATGCGACGGACAAAGTGGCGACGGCAATAATCTCGCTGGGTGAAGACTCTGTGCTGATTGTGGGCCAGGGGCCAACACATGCGTTCGCGCTGTGTGTCAATCCGCTTGGTCCGATTCATTGGCAACGCGAGTATCTGGTGCAATTGCCGGGCACGCCTGTGTTAGACATGCGCACGATTGGGGCCGCAGCAACCGAAACCGGCCAGCTGCTGATGCTCATCGCCGAAGATGCGCCGCTTTCGCCAACACAATTGCACATTTTGATAGAACTGAACCGCACCACAGGAGAAGTCGAACTGGCGAAATCGCCCAACTTCCCCAGCCATGAGTTTCGCCTCACGGATATTGAGCCCGCCACGGGTGAGGGCGTTTTGTTGTCCGGCAGTTCGATTTTCTTTGACCAAAACGGTGTGGGCCAACCCGAGGAGGCCGTCGTGATGCGCCTGACTGAGCAGCTGGTGTTCACCTGTGGCGACCGCGATGTGACGCCCAGTGTGCAATCAGTCGCTCTGAACAACGCCTTTCAGCTGACCAATGCCCCCGTTCAAGATGTGCTGACGGCAAGTAGCCAAACGTTGGATAATCTGGAGGTCAATTTCTCAGAGCAGAACATTTGTGATCTGGACGCCGACATCCTGCTTCAGGACTTCGCCTGCGAAGACGACATTCAGACCTACACCCTCAGCGTTGACCCGCCGGTGGCCAACGCGCAGTGGAGCATACCGCCCACCCTCAGCGCTCTGGGTACGCCTGATGGCGCGGGTATCGTTTTGAGAGGCGACCCAAACGGCACCGAAACGCTGACTTTGACTTATGAAAACCTTAATGGCGACCAGGCCATGACCAGCTTCAGCAACTTCCGAGACGCGTTTTTCACCGTGGAGATTCTGGGCGACAACGTGGAGGTCGGTTGCGAGATTCAGGAGGTGGGCCTGCAGGGGCTGGTGACGGCCCAGGTGCTCCAATCTCCCTACGATTTCATTTGGCGCGACACACTGACCAACGATAGCGTAAGCCTGCAAGCCAGCAACACCTACCGCGCGAACACCGCCGACGATAACCAGATTTTCCTCACCGTGCGCGACGCCCGCGGCTGCACCGCCCGCGACAGCACCAGCCTGGAGGCCCCCCGCCGGGTGCCCGAAGATTTTGCACCAGAAGATACCGTCATTTGCGAGGGCGATGAGATCGAGATCAGTCTGCCCCTACGCTTGGTGAACGACC
>CAZTEZ010000534.1:0-1826 GCA_964611815.1 uncultured Bacteroidia bacterium
GCGCGAACGCTGCACCACACTGGCACCACGGCTTTCCCGCTCGATACGGAAATGACGCGCATCGACTCTGACTCGCGCTTCGTGACCGTCGGCCCGGTGGTGAACTATCTGGTGGCAGGCTGGATGTGGCTCTTCGGCGACGACTTCTGGCTCGCGCGGGTGGTGATGAGTCTTATTGGACTGACAATGCTACTGGCGGTGTTTCAGCTCGTCGAGCGGCGGCTGCATTTCGCCAAAAGCGTGTGGGCGGTGGCACTGCTGGCCGGCAGCGTACCTTTCATGACCTTCGGCTCGCAGTTGCTCGGGGAGGGGGCCATGCTGATGTTCATGCTGGTAGGTCTATGGGCGCTGTTTGCCGCCGATGCGCTGCGGTGGCAAGACGTACTGGTTGCGAGCGTGTGTTTCAATCTTGCGATTTTATCCAAAGAGTACATCGCGCTGCCGGTTGGCCTAACACTACTGTTCGGCTTTGTTCGCGCGCTACTTCACCACCGAAAGGCCACTGCGAAATGGCTCGTTCTTGGTGCAACACTTCCGTTAGGGGTGGCCGTTTGGTACGCCTTCAAGTTTGAGACTGCGGAGGCCTTTCAGCATTACTGGGCGCTGAAACCGACCTACAGCAGCGAGTTTTTGGCGCTGACATTCACGCAAAGCCTACGCTTTCTGCTGTTCAAGCCGGTGATTGTGCTGGGGACGATCGCACTCATACTGCGGGTGATTTTCAGGCGCGAGTGGCAAGATGGTCTGCTGCTCGTGCTGCAAGCGCAGCTGCTGGTGTTCTTTCTGCTCAGCGCCGGTTACGACCGCTTCGGGCTGGTGCTCATGCCCACCGCGTGCGTGTATTTGGGTGAGTGGGTGTATGCGGTGCTTCTGCGGCTTGAAACCAGTCTGCTGTCTCTCAAACGCTTGCAACAGGGGGCGTTCATTCTGGTCATCTTGCTCATCAGTTGGCAGAAATGGTGGCTGAACCCGGTCTTGCAGCATGAAGGCGATTTACAAATAGCGATTCCTACTGAAGCACCGTCTGTTTTCACTTATGATCTGCAGTATGTGCCAGATCTGATGCAGCAGCGCAGCCTCCATCTGCCCACCTACACCCCCGCCGAGGCGCAAGCCGGGTACTGCATCTCACGCAGTTTCGGGAGCGACACCGTGCTATTGGAAGGGCCGTATTCCAAAAACGCCTACCAGGAATGTTGGTAGGCGCTTTTGGGTGTCAGTTAACAACCACTGATTGAGCAAGGACGGCTTATCGGCCGCTGGTCTTGACGACCATCTGCTACACTTTGCCGTTGGGCGCTTCGATGCTTATGATATACGCACCATCGGCCACGCCGCGCAGGTCGAGCTCAGCGCTATCGCTGGATTGCGACAGTACCGGTGCGAGCACGCGCTTGCCATCGAGCGTGTAAATCTCGATGCCCAGCTCCGAGATGTCGAAGTCGCTAGAGAGCTTGACCGTCGCAGTCGTCGGGTTGGGGTAGACCCGGACTTTCATTTGCTGCTGGTGGATGATCTCCACGACATCGCTGTACGACTGGTAGCCGTCGTAATCGACACCGATGATGCGGTAGTAGCTCTTGCCCGAAAGCGCGACCGGGTCGGTGTGCGTGTAGCGGTGCGCACGGAACGGCTGGGCCGTGGCGTCGCCCAGGGCGATGTCGCGGAAGGCCTCGCCCTCGGCCGCACGTTGGATGCGGTAGTGGCTGGTCTGGCCGTCTTCGACGACATCCCAGCGCAAGTCGACGCTGCCGTCGGCCAGCAGCTCGGCATCGAAACCGAGGAACTCGACCGGCAGCACCGTTACGTTATCGAACAGTATCTCC
>CAZTEZ010000535.1:0-207 GCA_964611815.1 uncultured Bacteroidia bacterium
AAGCTGATGCCGATGTTGCGCCTCGCCGTCACGGGCACCGGCGCCGGCCCCGGCGTGATGGACATCATGGCCTGGCTCGGCCAAGAGGAGTGCCACGCACGCATCGCCGCGGCGGTGGAGCGGTTGTAGGTTTGTAAACTTTGCGATGTTACATCCTGAGCGCAGCGAAGGAACTCAGAATGTTATTGTACGCACGAAAGTGTTCAT
>CAZTEZ010000535.1:217-1808 GCA_964611815.1 uncultured Bacteroidia bacterium
TCCTTCGCAGCGCTCAGGATGTACCATCTAATCACGCTGTGATTATTTCTAGAGAGTTTGAACCACCCCCGCCCCTCCTCCGTTATCACGCAGAACTAACGCACCGCCTTTGCGACTCCTACTCAACAGTCTGGCCCCCTATCTGAAGCGCTACAAGTGGCTGCTTGTCAGTGGGTTTGTGGTCATCATTATCTCGAACCTCTTCGCGATACTGCCCGCCAATTTCGTGCGGCGCGCGTTCGACTACACCGAAAAGTCGCTGGATGATGGCGTGAGCAACGACGAGATCTTCACCCAATTGCTCATTTTCGCCGCACTCATTTTGGGCGCAGCGCTCCTGCGCGGCTTTTTCATGGTCCTGATGCGGCAGACGATCATCGTGATGTCGCGCAAAATCGAGTACGACCAGAAGAACGACCTCTTCGCGAAATACCAGACCTACAGCCAGAAAATCCTGCGCAAACGCCAGACCGGCGATTTGATGGCGCGCATCGCCGAGGACATCGGCCACGTGCGCATGTTCACCGGCCCGGGCATCATGTACACGTTTAACACTGCGACGCTGTTTGCGGTCATTTTGCCGATGATGCTCAGTGTCAGTCCGCTGCTAACGCTCTATGTGGTGCTGCCCTTCCCGGTGCTGGCGCTCACGATCTACATCGTGCAGTTCTACATCCTTAAACGCAGCGAGGCGGTGCAGGCGCAGCTGTCGAGCATGAACTCCTTCACGCAAGAATCCTATTCCGGCATCCGACTCCTGCGGGCCTACGCCCGCGAAAACAGCTTCAAAGGTTTGTTTGACAAGCAGTCGGGGGAGTATCGGCGCTTGTCGCTGCGGTTGGCGCGGGTGGATGCGTTCTTCTTCCCGGCGATTCTGCTGCTCATCGGGCTCAGCACGGTGTTTGCGGTATGGATCGGCGGGCGCAGAGTCATCACTGGCGATGTGAGCGTGGGCAATATCGCGGAGTTCATCATCTACATCGGTATGCTGACGTGGCCTGTGGCATCGCTGGGGTGGGTCACCAGCCTGATTCAGCGCGCGGTGGCCAGCCAGAAGCGCATCAACGAGTATTTCGCGCTGGAGAGCGAGCTAGACTTTCCGGCCAAATCAGAGGCGATTACTGAAGGCAGCTTTGAGTTCAAGAACGTCAAGCTGACGTATGCGGTTACTGGTATTGAATCGCTGAAAGACATCTCGCTGAACGTGCCTGCCGGGAGTATGATCGGCGTGGTGGGTCCGACAGGTTCGGGCAAAAGCTCGCTATCGAACCTACTGGTGCGCTTCATGGACCCCGACGAAGGCGAGGTGCGGGTCGACGATCGCCCGATTCAGTCGTATTCGAAAGCTGCCCTGCGCAGCGCTATCGGCTATGTGCCGCAGGACGTGTTTCTGTTTTCGGGTTCCATCGCAAATAATATTGCGTTTGGCAAAATCGACGCCAGCCGAGAGGAGGTGGAGGCCGCCGCCAAATTCGCGGGTGTTTACGACGATATTCTCGAATTCCCGAAAGGCTTCGACACACGCGTGGGCGAGCGTGGCGTGACGCTCTCGGGTGGGCAGAAGCAGCGCGTCGCCATCGCCCGCGCGCTG
>CAZTEZ010000536.1:0-1807 GCA_964611815.1 uncultured Bacteroidia bacterium
CGATGACGGATAAAACGGTTCCTGACACCTTATTCGGCCCCACCTTATTCGGCCCACACCTTATTCGGCCCAGGCATGAAGATTGGGCAGGCTTCGGTTTGACCCGTCAGCGTGGTACGAATTCGTTAGAGGTCACCTTGGTGGCGTCGCCGAGTATCCAAACGGGAACGATTTGGCCATGAAAAATATCTGGAATCGATTCAACTTCATGCAACCAATAATTCTGGTGAGCTTGTACTTCGTCTTAATGGTGCCGAGTCACGCTTTTGCATTTGCTCGTGAAGGTTTTTATCTAGAACAATCGCTTTGGCTTGCTACAGACATCGTCGTTGTAGATCGCGAAGTTGTGCAAGGCAAAACAATCTATCAGGTCGTCGATGTCTGGAGAGGCAGCCTTGAGAAGGGCCACCGCTTTGACGAAAATGATTTTGTATTCGAACTAGATCAACATGAGCCAATCGACTGGCGGACCGATCGATGGGAACGAGATAGCCGAAAGTTAAACCGCGACCGATTCGTCGTTTTTCTCAGAGATTTACGCGTTGTGGAGGATGAGCGGACGGATCAAGCAAAGGCGGATGGTAAGTCGGCCCGCCGATGGTTACCCGCCAACGAGTTTAAGTATGACGATTTTGATCGGGCAAGTGTTTGGCTGGACAATGGGACAGCTTACTGGCTGTATCAGTCGGGTAACCCCGGCCCGCTTCACCCCTATAGCGAGTTCAATGAAGTAGGTTTGCGGCTGCACGTTATGAGCCACGACCTGCTGATGAACACGCTGCGAAGAGCAATTGAGGATGGCGATGCCGATACGATTGCGAGCGCTGCGGCCGAGGCTTTGAAACGTGAACACACGACCCTGACGAGAAAGGCTTTTGGGGCCCTGAAAGACATTGGTAAGCCTGCGTTCACGGCCGTGCGCCAGCGACTGCTAAATGACAAAAAGTTATATGAACACCCTGCATCCTCCGCGATCATCCGACTGTTCGGCACGGTGGGCCAGGACGCTGCCCAGGACGAGTTAATCATGATTATCGACAACCAGTTTTACTACTTCTCAAAGGATTTCGAGGATAAGACGGACGATTTCTCCAACTGGTGGGAGTACGGTTATGCGGCTGATCGGCACGCTAATCTCGTTGCAGCACTGCGATCTCTGAGCGGATTGCACAGTGAAGAAGCCATTGAAATTATTACTGATGTTCGAGACCTGTTTCGCGACAACCCGGAGTTGCACGTTAAATCTAACAAGCTGACTGACTACGGCGACGTTGCCAAACTATGTGAAGGTTTATTGAAACAACCGGCTGAAGAGCAATAAAGCACGATATTGCGGCGGGTGGCACTGACAAGCGGAGTCTGCGGAGCTTGTCAGTGATTCGACGCCACGGCGAGCACGCACTGACAACGCTCAAAGCAGCGCTGTCAGTGGCACCCAGAAAAACAGGTTATGAGTTAGCCCCCAGCGGCTCCCCGCACTCGACGTACTCCGCTTCGTCGGGGATGGTGGCGTCGTACGGGGCGCCGGGGGCGTCGTTGGCGTAGTAGGTGTTCAGGACGTGTTGCCAGTCGGCGAGGTCTTTGGTTTTGATGAACTGGTTTTTGACTTCCATATTCCGGGGGTGGTGGCGGGAGAACTTGATGCCGAACTTTCTCATCATGCGGCCGGCCTGTTGTTCGCCGTGGAGCTGGGCGCTGAGGGTGAAGTGCTGGAGCAGCACGTCGCGCTGCTGGTGGATGGTGGGGCTGGTTTGTGCGGCTTTCGCGTCGCCTTGCATGAGGGCGCGGGCTTGCTGGAAGAACCAGG
>CAZTEZ010000537.1:0-1797 GCA_964611815.1 uncultured Bacteroidia bacterium
GGCGGTTATGGGCATCGGGCCGATTGAGGCGACGAAAAAAGTCCTGAAGCGCGCGGGCTTATCGACAGACGACATCGGCCTGGTAGAGCTGAACGAGGCTTTCGCATCACAGTCCATCGCCGTCATTCGCGACCTCGGGCTCAACCCCGACATCGTGAACGTGAACGGGGGCGCAATCGCGTTGGGCCACCCGCTGGGTTGTTCGGGCGCGCGCATCCTGACAACGCTCGTCCATGAGCTGCAAAAGCGCCCGGACGTCAAGTATGGCCTGGCGACGCTTTGTGTAGGCGTTGGGCAGGGGCAGGCGCTGGTGGTGGAGAATTTGGCAAAGTAGATGAGACAAAAAACAGCTGTTACATCCTGAACGCAGTGAAGGAACTACTCGCACCAGACGGTGGGCAATCAAAGTCATAGGTCCTTCACTGCGTTCAGGATGTACCCCCACATTCTTGCACAGAAGCATTACTTAACCATCCCCTTCAGCTTCGGGCGGTCGACCTTCCCGTTCAAATTCAGCGGGAGTGCATCCAGGTAATGGTACTGCCGGGGCTGCATATACGGTGGCAGACTATCCTTCACTTTCGACTGTAAGTCAGGGAGTTGCTCGCCCTCCAAAAACGCGTGCAGCTCAATGTTGCCCGTCGCGTTGGGCACGGCGACGACCGCCAGCGCGCGGTCGGGCACGGCCTCGCGCAGGTGGTGCTCAATCTCGCCGAGCTCGACGCGGTAGCCTTCGATTTTAACTTGGTTGTCGATGCGATCGAGGTAGTTGATGTTGCCTTGCGCATTGCGGACGCACCAATCGCCGGTGCGATAGGCGGGGGTGTTACGCGTGCCGTTGTCGACAAATGTAAACGCGGCGGCGGTTTTTTCTGCATTGAACCAATAGCTGCTGGTCACCTGCGGGCCGATGAGCAGCAATTCGCCCTCCTCGTCGACACCACAGGTCTGGCCGTCCTTCTGAATCAGCAGTTCCATGCCCGGCAAGGCCTGGCCGATATTCACGATACCGTTGCGCTGCTCTTTCGCGGACTGCTCGGGCTCAAACACATAGCGCGTGCAGAAGATGGTCGCTTCGGTCGGGCCGTAGTTGTTCTCGACGCGCGCGTTGGGTACGCATTGGCTCCAGCCCTCAGCCAAATGATGCGGCAGGGCCTCGCCACAGAACAGGCTGTAGCGCATCTTCGGCAGGTCGATTTCGTCGAAATAGCGCTGTAAATGCGAGAGCACGCTGGGCACCAAGAGCGCGACCGTACATTCATGATCTTCCAGCGTTTCGTAGACCTTCAGCGCGCCGATACCGGCTTCCGGCACGATGACACACGTACCACCCACGAGCCAGGGCGCGAAGGTGCTGAAGACCGAGAGGTCGAACGTGAGCTCGAACATCTGCGCGAAACGGTCGTCGGGGCCGAAGTCGTAGAGTCCGCTTTCGAGCATAGCTTCAAAAAAAGCCGTGACGTTGCGGTGGTGCAGCGGCACGCCCTTGGGTCGCCCGGTGCTGCCGGAGGTGAACAGCAGGTACATCAGATCATCCGGGCTGGCCGGTGGCGCGACGAGATCCTGCGGTTCAATGTGCTTATTGACATCTGGATAGAGGATCGTCACGTTGCGGTCGACCTGCTCGGCGGCTTGCGACAGGGGGGCGTGTTCATGCGGGGCGAGGATAACGTTCAGTTTCGCGTCCTCGATAATCTGCGCATTGCGACTGGCCGGGTGGTGGGCGTTCAGCGGCACGTAGCACGCACCAGTGTAAAGAATACCCAGAATGGCGGCGTAAGTCTCGGCCGTATCACC
>CAZTEZ010000538.1:0-1787 GCA_964611815.1 uncultured Bacteroidia bacterium
ACATTGGCGGCTACTTCTGGAAGGGCTCCGACCGCATCATCTTCTTGCGCGACAAGGGCGGTAACGAGAATTTCCACCTCTACAGCGTCTCGCGCCAGGGTGGCGATGTGAAAGAGCTTACGCCATTCGAGGGCGTCACCACTCAGATTTACGACGACCTGGAGGACGACCCCACCGATATGCTCATCGGCCTCAACAAGCGGGTGCCGCAGGTGTTCGACGTATATCGCATTGACACCAAGACTGGCGAGATGGAAGTGGTCGTTGAAAACCCCGGCAACTATACCGGCTACGTGACCGACCACGAGGGCGTGATTCGCATGGCCAACGTGACCGACGGTGTGAACAACACGATGCTTTACCGCGACAGCAACGACGATGAGTTCACCGAGGTGCTGACGACAAACTTCAAGGAGAGCGTATCGGTGCAGTTCTTCGACTTCGAGAACGAGCAAGTCTACGCGATGTCGAACCGCGGGCGCGACAAGCTGGCGCTCGTCACCATGGACCCCAAAACCGGCGAAGAAAGCGAGCTGATCTTTCAACACGAGCGCTACGACCTGGCGGGGGCGTCGTACTCGAAAAAGCGCAAGGTGCTGACTGCCGCGATGTATACCGGCAAAAAGACGCAGCTGCACTTCTTCGATGACGTGTCTGAAAAACGCTACGCCGACCTGCAGGAAAAGCTGCCCGGCTACGAAGTGATGCCCGTGAGCATGAACGACGATGAGACCATGGCCGTCGTGCGCACGTATAGCGACCGCTCGCGCGGTAGCTACTACCTCTACGAATTCGACAGCAAAAAGCTGACTAAGCTCGCCGACGTATCGCCCTGGATCGAGGAAGACCAGATGGCCGAAATGAAGCCCATCGAGTATGTATCTCGTGACGGCCTGCTCATCGAAGGCTACCTGACCACCCCCAAAGGCCTGGAAACCAAAGACTTACCGGTGGTCGTGAATCCACACGGCGGCCCCTGGGCACGCGACAGCTGGGGCTTCGACCCGACAGCGCAATTCCTGGCCAACCGCGGGTATGCGGTGTTGCAAGTGAACTTCCGCGGCTCAACGGGCTACGGGCGGGCGTTCTGGGAGAAGAGCTTCAACCAGTGGGGGCTCGATATGCAGGACGACATCACCTGGGGCGTGTATCACCTCATCAACGAGGGCATTGCCGATGAAGACCGCATCGCGATCTACGGCGCCAGCTACGGTGGTTATGCGACGCTCGCCGGCGTTACATTCACCCCCGAGCTCTACCGTTGCGGTATCGACTATGTGGGCGTGTCCAACCTCTTCACATTCATGGAAAGCATTCCGCCCTACTGGAAACCGCTGCTCGACATGATGTACGAGATGGTGGGCGACCCGACTGACCCCGCCAACAAAGCGCGCCTGACGGCTACCTCGCCAGTGTTTCATGCGCACATGATCCGCTGCCCGATGCTTGTTGCGCAGGGCGCGAACGACCCCCGCGTGAACATCGACGAGAGCGACCAGATCGTAGAGGCACTGAAGGAGAACGACATCCCCGTGAAGTACATCGTTAAAGAAGACGAGGGCCACGGCTTCCGCAACGAGGAGAACCGCTTTGAGTTCTACCGCGAGATAGAGTCGTTCCTGAAAGAGCACATGGCGGAGTAAGTGCTTGAGCCAGGTTTTGCTGGATTGGGAAAGGGTTCGCAGGATTTTATCTTGTTTAACCGTTTTAGTCATCCTGAGAGTCCCCCGCGTTAGTCATCCTGATTGCTATGACAAAGTCAACACCTGCGTCTGCTTATTGAACGG
>CAZTEZ010000539.1:0-1783 GCA_964611815.1 uncultured Bacteroidia bacterium
TATCCAGGGTATCGCGAAAATCCGCGATCCAGGGGATACCAAACTCCCTGGAAACCCGGTCGGCGACCGCCAGTGTGGCCGGGTATGGCGTGGTTGCGAAGATGCAGTCAACGCGATGTTGCCGAAGGTAGTCTGAAAGTACCTGTGTCGCACCAATGTAATAACGGAACGGGGTGCGATGGGTGTGGCGCTCGATCAGCTTAGGCGACAGCGCGTGATAAAGCCAAGAGGGATGGGCCAATAACTCGTTGAGCGTGGCCCAACCCCGGCCCAGACCCGAACGCGCGGGCGGCCTGTCCGGGATGGCTGAAAACACGACGCCCTTGGTCCACGCCGTGATTAAGCTCGCGTCATACATGACGCTGTTGTCTGGCCTCGCTTCGCAACAGATGATCGAAGGCTTCCATCCGAACTCCGGCAAGTATTTTGAGAGCTTTGCTGCGCGATGGGAGGCAACAAACGCGTCGGGGAAGAAAAAATGGCTAAGCACAAAAACGCTCTTGGCGTCGCGGGCTTTACGGCCCGAGGCAGCGGAGTGTTCATTCATGGCAGTGTTGAGTAGAGAATGTGCGAAAAGCCGAGCGTACTTTGGCCACAGGACGCTGCTGCATCGGCAATTTCTCGCTTGTTAGCTTACGGATGAGCATATCCTCGGCTCACCGTGACATTTTCTCGTTCAAATAAAAAAGTAAGCGCTCCCAACTGTGCGGTCTCGCTGTTCACTCTCAATGGCCTAGCCTATCGCTGAGTGAGCCAAAAGCAAGCTCGCACCACGACCGTTCGTCGCCAGACGCTCTAACTTTCGCAACGGGCGAGGCGAACTACTATCTTGCGAACAGGCCTCTAATTTGTCCCATCCACGGGGCGATGCTTCGAGCCTTCCACAGCAAGTACCCAAAGCTGTCTTTCGTTGGATCGCAAACAGTCTTCAACAGGACCGGAGATTCAGTCGTAACCGGTGAGCCGAAAATACTTGCGCCAGTATCGGCTCTAAGCGCGCGATGATGGTCTACCGCAAGTGTTAAATCGTCGTTAAAATTATGGCTTACCCCGTTTCTTTTTAGCATTGCCGCATAGTTGGCTAGCCGGTTGCGGAAGTTCTTACGGAACGCGGCCATATCCGTCCGCTCCCGCACCTGCTCAAGAATAGTATGAGGCCCTCGCACGTTGAATTGGTCAGCAGTGCTATACGGAATTCCAAGCAGTTCGGCGAGCTCTCGGGTGCGACTGTCATGCGCGATGACATGAGATGGCACCCCTGCGAGCAAGGCAGCGATGTTTCCATGTATCCTGGTGCCAAATGAGAAGGAGAAGCGTTGCAAGAAGTCAAGCCATGACCAGTAACTCGAGAAAAATTGGAGCTTGGATGCGTTGTGGCAGCGAAGCAGCATGCGAGACCAGCGATTAAAGTCCCGACAAGTGAGACTTTCCTTGTAATGGATAAGTTTTACGACGAATCTATCACCTTGCGAAACGACGTGATAGTCATTGGCCAGCGCTTCCAGCAATACCGATTTGACGAAGCGATGGCTCTCGTGGTCCCCGAGCGCGGGTGTGTTGAAATTGACTGTGACAGGTCCGGAAGCTTTGGCGTATGAATAATCAAGTAAAGCGGCGCCTTTGGAGAAAATCGATGGACATCCGGTTACTGCGACATTCGTAATGCCGATGCTATTGAGTACCTCGGCGGTGAATGTGCCGCGCACCGCAATTACTTCAGTATGATCGGCAATCACATGAAGCCAACGGCGCAAGGTGGCATTGCCATCACGTGGATACACAG
>CAZTEZ010000540.1:0-1782 GCA_964611815.1 uncultured Bacteroidia bacterium
TCCTCCCATTCACGCCATTTGCTCAAAACGGGTTTTTGGACGACTATCGCGTTGACGAAATCGAAATCGTGCGCGACGAGTGGGGCACGCCGCACATTTACGCGCCTACGGATTACCAGTGCGCCTACGGTCTAGCGTGGGCTACGGCCGAGGATCACTTCGAGGTGATCTGCACGCAGCTGTTGACCAGCCGGCACATCCGTGGCAAATGGAGCGGTAAAGACGGCGCGATGGTCGACTACTTCGGGCAGTGGATCCGCGCAAAAGAACGCGTCGAGAGCGATTGGGAACGTATTTCGCCCGAGTACAAGCAGATTATGTTCGCTTATGCGGCGGCGATCAACGATTACGAAAGCAAACACGGTGCACCCATCCGTGCTGCACGCGAGTGCTTTCCGGCGCACCCCAAAGACCTGCTGACGAATATGGTCGTGACGCTCGCGGGCATGGTCGGTCTGCCGGAAGCGCTGAAATCGGCGATGGAAGGCCGTGCCGACGAATTCGTTTTCCCGCCGCGCTTTGGGTCCAACGAGTGGGTGTTCAGCGGCGATATTACCGAAAGTGGCAAGCCGACGCTGGTCATCAATCCGCATGTGAATTTCACGGGTGAGCACCACTTTTACGAGGCCAGCGTGCATAGCGAAGAAGGCTGGGACTTCTGGGGCGCACTCTTCCCGGGCATGCCGACGCCGGCGCTGGGTTGCTCGCGCGATATGGGCTATGCGATCACCTTCAACTGGCCCGATTACGTCGACATCTTTGAACTGAAGATCAACCCCGACAACGACAACCAATACTGGATGGACGGCCGCTGGTGGGACTTTGAGCGCGACAAAGCCAAGCTCAAAGTGCATCTCGGTTTTTTCAATCTGCCAGTCAAACGCGAAATGCTCTGGAGCGCCCACGGGCCTGCGATGCGCACCGACCACGGTGTGTTTGCGTTCCGGTATGCCGCCAAAGACCCCGTGCTGGCCGGCGAGCAATGGTATCGGATGAGTAAATCGAAGAACCTCAGCGATTTCAAACAGGCGATGGCCATGCAAGCGATTCCGCTGTTCAACCTCGCGTATGCCGACAAAGACGACAACATCTACTATGTGTTCAGCGGCAACCTGCCCGAACGTCCTGAGGGCCCCGATTGGCAAACCACGCTGCCCGGCGACGATTCCAGTCTGCTTTGGGATGAATATGTGCCCTTCGCGCTTATGCCTCAGCAGCAAAACCCTGATTGTGGCTATTTGATCAATACCAACAGTTCGCCGTTTCATGCCACCTGCCCCGAGGAGGCGATTGACAGTGCGCAATACGATCGCAAATACGGCATCTTCTGGAACCAGGTGAACAACCGCCACCTGCGTGCCGAGCAGATTCTGGCCCGACATTCAGGTCAAAAATTAAGCCTCGAAGACATCAAAGCGCTGAAATTCGACCACCAGTGGCCCACTTCAGGCACTATGGTGCGGGTCAGCCTCGCCAACTACCACCGCCTGGATGCCGCGAAGTACCCAGACCTTGCCGAAGAAATCGCTCTGCTGCAAGCTTGGGATGCCAGTGGCGATACCTCGAACATACCAGCCACCATTAGTCTGCTAACCATGCAGAACCTGGGCAACATGCACCACATCAGTTACGGGCGACTGGAAGATGGCCACACGGCAAAAGAAGAAGACGTGATCACAGCGCTGCGGATGGCAAAAAAGCAGCTCGAAAAGCAGTTTGGCACAGTGAAGGTGCCGCTGGGGAAGATCCAGATGCTTTGCCGCGGCGATGACAACTGCCTGC
>CAZTEZ010000541.1:0-1773 GCA_964611815.1 uncultured Bacteroidia bacterium
ACAGACGCTTTGCGGGGGCGCAGCGCACGCGACCACCTCTGGTCAGCTCCCCTTAGGGATTTTGAGGCAAACGGCTACCGTCAAGCCGTGCAAAGTTTGCTTGCCGCCTATGAAACGGCAAACCCGGACGCCCTGAAGCCCGGGCCCCGTGGAACTGTTGGGCTGAAGGTGTTTACCTCGGGCGGTCCCGGTCTGATGACACCCCATGCCCTTGTCCGGGCCCTGATAGCGGAACTGGAAGCCCGAGGGCATCCCCGTAAAGGTATCCTCATCGCCGGACACAGCGCCATCCGACTGCGCGAATGTGGCTACCTGCCGTGGTCAAGTCTGGTGCCGCAGGTCTTTGATGGCTGTCCGGTCATTGCCTTGAACGAACCCGAAGCGCATTCAGAAAACTGGTTTTACGATAACAATCTCGCGCCGCTGGACGCCTACAGCGCAACACCCACGAGCCTGAGTTTCGCTTATGAAGTAACCGGCATCGAACGCCGTAGCTACTTGCCAGCGCCCCTGATTGAAACGGTCGATTTCTGGATCAATTTACCTGTTGCCACCAGCAGCGAAACCCTGGGCATTTTGGGAGCCATCACCAATGCGTCGCTGTTTGCAGTCTCGAAAAACCAGCGCTTTCTGCAAAGCCCAACCAACGGTGCCATCGCAGCGGTCGAAATCGCAGCTATTCCCGAGTTTTTTGAGCGCAAGTTGTTTACGATCATCAGCCTGCAAACTTACCAGTTCATGGGCGGCACCCGTTTCCACTCGCTCTACACCAAGTCGGAGCCCCTGCTGTGGCTCAGCCATGACGATGTGGCGATTGACACCCTGCTGTGGCGGCGTATCAAGCGACTGCGCTCAAACGAAGACTTTGAAATCCTCGCCGACACGCCACCCCTGCTGCGTTACGGCGAATCCATCGGTCTGGGCACAACCCAGACTGAAGCCATGCAGCTCATTGATCTCGGCCAATAACAAAGGCCGGAGAAAATCGGAGCGCTGGATGCGTTGCAACATGGGCCAGCACCCCCGTTGACCTCGGCCAATAAAAGAGGCCGGTGCAACCCCAAAACACCGGCCTCAAGAGATGAGCATTGCTGCCCATTTTCCGACTCAACAAAAGCGTCAAAAGCCTAAGTTGTGCCAAATGATTGAAATTTTGGCAAAAAAACCTGAAATACAGGCGAATTTTTGAGTCGCAATTGTAACACTGCAATCCTAGCTTGTTTCTTAAACCCCTGCCCCACAGCATTACCGCTTAGCAATGCCGGTATGCCTAAACTGATTTACGCAAGACACAGCAACTGTCCGCCGACCCTCGGAGAGGCAGCGGCAGACTTGTGCCCGGAAGTTCACTTTGTGGAGTATTTTGAACTGGGCACGCAGGAACCGCCCGCTGACATGGTCATTCTTGACCGTCCAACAGCGGTAGATATCGGTGCGCTGCCAAGATGCCTAAACAAGGCATGTCCTGCTGTCGTCGCGCTGGTGCCCTGCGACGAACTGACCAGCCTTGCCGAATCAATGGCAGCTGCACCCATTGAAGTGTTACCCGCAGACGCCCCCGATGGCTGCCTTCAGCTCCTAAAGAACCGCCTGGCACATCTTAGCGAGCGACAAACTGGCGAAAGCGGCCCGAAAATCGACCACGAGACAATCGAAACCATAAACGAGGCCCTGATCCTCGTAGACCTAACCGGCCTCGTCCTCGACTGGAATCAAGCCGCCCTGCGGTTACTCGCACCTCGTCGAAAATCATTGTCTGGCATGGTCATCGAC
>CAZTEZ010000542.1:0-1766 GCA_964611815.1 uncultured Bacteroidia bacterium
TGCTCATATCCTATCCTCCATTGTTTCACATCAACGGTTCCAACCATGCAAAAGACAGCCCTATCAACACCCTCGGCCAGCGTCTGGAAGCAGCTATCTACTGCCGAAGGCCACAGCCTTAGCCTGAGTTCTGACCGACAGACGATCATCATTCGCTGGCTGGGCGAGGTCAGGCGCGATGCGTTTGAACATCTGCATCAAACCACCGAACGCTATTTGATGCACTACGGCCTAACGCGGATGTTATGTAACGACCAATCGGCGCACTTTATCCTCTCCACCTCCGACCAACTGGATATGATGGGCACCATTGCTCGCTTGCACAACGCCGGCCTGCGCAAAATTGCGATGGTGGAGCCCCCCGACACCGCCCTTGGCAACGCCAATTACCTGTTACAGGAGTCGGCCAGCAGTATTTTCGCCGTCCAGACTTTTACTGACGAACACACGGCACTGCATTGGCTGCAAGGCCCCGAAAGTCGGTGACTAGCGGCACACCCAAGCCGGAGGACGCACCACATTTATGCGTCGGATTCGTTAGTTTACGGCGTTCGTTTTTTTTTCAAGAACCGATCTCTTATGAAACTCACGCATTATTTTCTGTACAGTCTACTGCTGGTGGCCCTCACCATGAGCGCCTGTCAAAAGACCACACCTGACCAAAGCGCCAACCACGACCAGGCAGCTGTTGATGGCGAAGAACACTCACACGGGCATAAGCACAGCCACAGACACAGTGGCCCCAGGGATACGACGCTACCGTTACACACTACTGAGTTTGAAGGCTTGGTGAAAAAGTTCGAGTCGAAAGAACGCGCCAAATGGCAAAAACCTGAGCTCGTCATCAAAAAGCTGGGCGATCTGGAGGGGCTGTCGGTCGCCGACCTCGGCGCTGGTACGGGCTATTTTGCGTTTCGGCTGGCCGAAAAGGCCGAGCATGTCATCGCGATTGATGTCGACGAAAGATTTGTGCGCTACATGAACGAGCGCCGCATGAAACAGAACGTCTCGAACCTGGAAACGCGCCTCGCCGAGTACCACAACCCGTATTTGGGCCCGCAGGAGGTGGATCTGATTCTGATGGTCGACGTATATCACCACATCAAAGATCGGGTGGACTACTTCAAGCTCGTGCGCAGTTCACTGCGGCCGTTCGGCAGTTTGTGGGTGGTCGACTTCAAGAAAGGCGACCTACCGGTTGGCCCGCCCAACAAAGCGAAGCTCTCGCCCGAAGAGGTGACGCGTGAGCTGCAACAGGCTGGCTACGACCAGTTTAACGTCGACACCACCTCGCTGGAGTATCAGTACATCATCGAAGCCAAACCCTGATGCAGCGCATGAACTGGCGCGAGAAGCTGACGTTCTACCTGCTGTTGGGGGTGCTCTACCCCATCGCCATCTTGCCCTATCCGGTGCTGTATTTTCTGGCCGACTGCACGTTTGTGTGCATGTACCACATTTGGGGCTATCGGCGCGATGTCGTGCAGCGCAACCTGCGAAACAGCTTCCCGGAAGCCGACGAAGCCTGGCTGAAAAAAACAGAGAAAGCGCATTACCGTTGGTTCTCGGATAATTTCATGGAGGTCATCAAAGGCCTGGTCATGAGCGAGCGCACGGCCCAGAAGCGCTGCAAGTTCGCCGATACCAGCGTCTTCGACCGCCTGATCGCCAACGGCGAGCCCGACGTGCTGGCCGTGGCCGGGCATTACGGCAACTGGGAGTGGGCGGGCATTTCGGTCTCCACGCGGCTGCCCTACGAAATTTTG
>CAZTEZ010000543.1:0-1765 GCA_964611815.1 uncultured Bacteroidia bacterium
GATTGAGCGGGAGCGAGCTGAGCGTGTTTTCGAGCACGTCAAAGATATCCAAAAAGCGGAGTTTATCCTGCAGGAAACCCGCCACTGCAATTTCGTTGGCGGCATTGAGCACGCAAGGGCGGTCGCCGCCGTCTTTCATCGCCTGGTAGGCAATCGGAATGGTGCGAAAGGTGCCCGTGCGCACAGGCTCGAAAGTGAGGGGGCCGAGCTGCGTGAAGTTCGTGCGGGGGAAGTCGTTCTGCGGGCGGGCGGGGTAGGTGAGCGCGTACTGGATGGGCAGGCGCATGTCCGGGTCACCGAGCTCGGCTTTAATGCTGCCGTCGCGAAACTGCACGAGGCTATGGACGATCGACTGCGGATGTACGACGATTTCGATGCATTCGGGGTCGACATCGAACAGCCAGCGCGCTTCGATGACCTCTAGGCCCTTATTCATCAGCGTCGCCGAGTCGATGGTGATCTTCGCGCCCATGTCCCAGTTGGGGTGCTTGAGTGCCTGCTGCTTGGTGACGCTTTCGAGCTGCGCTTTATCGTAGCCGCGAAATGGCCCGCCGGAAGCGGTCAGGATGAGTTTCTCGATGTCTTCCGTGCGCTCGCCCTGCAGGCACTGGAAGATCGCCGAGTGCTCGCTGTCGATGGGCAAAATGCGGCCGCCGTGGTCTTTCACGAGCTGGTTCATCAGCTCGCCGGCCACCACCATGGTCTCTTTGTTCGCCAGGGCGATGGCCTTGCCTTTTTTAAGCGCACTGACCGTCGGCTCCAGCCCGGCAAAGCCCACCAGCGCCGTCACGACCGTATCTACAAATGGATACGCGACGACTTCCTTAAGCGCCTCGCGACCGGCCATAGCTTGCGTGCCCGTGCCGGTGAGGCCGTCTTTCAGTTCGTTGTACAGCCCCTCATCGGCGATCACGGCGATGCGCGGGCGGTATTTTTTCACCTGCGCAATCAGGGCGTCCACGTTGCGGTGGGCGGTGAGGATATCGACGCTGAAACGACCGGGCAGCTGGTCGACCACCTGCAGCGTTTGCGTGCCAATGCTGCCGGTGCTACCGAGAATAGCGATGCTTTTAGGTTGTGCGCTCATAGGCTCAGCGAGTGCAAGGCACTCAGGCGATTACGTATTTCTCCATAAACGAAGCCACTTTGCGGTCGTTGCCCAGGCGGGGGTATTTGTTTTGCCCGCCCAGCTTGCCGATGGACTTCATGTACTCGCGACACGCATCGCGCTCGACCATGTGGACCACCGCCGGGCGCAGCATATTGCCGTCGCGAAGGTCGGCATAATACGAATTTTGGCGCTGCATGGCCTGGTCGATCAGTTCAGAAAAGTGCTTCAGGTCGCTCGGTGGGGTCTCGAACTCCACGAACCACTCGTGGTAGCTCACGTGTTCGCTCACGAAAGGCGCGACGGTGAATTCTGTGACCTGCGCACGTGTCTTTTCGCAAGCTTCTACCATCGCCGAGTTCACCTCCTGCTGAATCACGTGCTCGCCAAAAGCGCTGATGAAATGCTTCACCCGCCCACTGACGCGCAGCTTGTAGGGCTCCAGACTTGTGAAACGCACCGTATCGCCGATATCGTAGGCCCAAAGCCCGGCGTTGGTGCTCATGATGAGCGCGTAATCCTGGTCTTTCTCCACCTCCCACAGCGGCAGGCGGCGTGCATTTTCCTTGCCGTATTCTTCGAGGGGGATGAACTCGTAAAAGATGTCGTAGTCGAGCATAAGCATCAGCCCGTTGTCTTTCAGGCTGCTCTGCACCC
>CAZTEZ010000544.1:0-1764 GCA_964611815.1 uncultured Bacteroidia bacterium
CGCCTCCATCTTCATCAACCCAAAACAAACCAATAGCGGTTTTGCTGGGCGAGAGATTGATGTAATCGGCACCCGCACAGTAAAATTTGTCGCCACCGGCTGTCGCAATGGTGAATGGCTGATTTTTCTTGATTCTGTCTTCGATGAAGCGCCTATCCATAAATTCAACCTAGCTGAGATACGACGTATGTCAATCTTTCGCCCAATCCTCACCCAGCCAAATCCAGGACCTGCTGGGCGGTTTTGAAGTGCAGCTTGGCGAAGTCGCCGAGGCGGTCGGGGCCGAGTTTTTTGACCAGGTCGACGCCCTGCTGCTTGACTTGGGCAGAGGCCCCCTTGAGGAGCTTCATGCCAGCTTCTTTGGACAGCTCATCCATGCGGCGGACGTATTCGGCGCGGGCGCAGATTGAGGCTGCCGCGACAACAGGGTCGCTCTCGGCTTTGGTGCGCTGGCGCAGTTCAAAGTGCGGGGCCTTGACGAGCTTGCCGACGTGATCCGTTTTGGAAAACTGGTCGAGCAGTCCCCAAGGCGCGTGGCGTTCCTCAAGAGCACTGTTGAGCGCCGTCGCGTGCATCCAGCCCATCAGGCGGTTGACGTTGCGCCCAAACTTGCCCCACAGCTCGTTGTATTTCGGCATCCGCAGCGCCATGCGCTTGACGACCACGCCGTCGGTTTCGCGGATCAGCTTGTCGAGCTTCAGGATCGCTTTGTCACTGGAGATATTCTTGGAATCCTGAATGCCGTTTTCGCGCCAATGCCGCACCATATCGCCATCGGCAATGACGGTGCAGCAAATGATCGGCCCAAAAAAGTCGCCCTTGCCGGACTCGTCCATACCCGCGTGCAACTCAAACCAGTCTGGGTGGTTGACTGCCTCGTAACCGAGCTGCGGCGCGCCGGTGATCTCCGCTTCGAGCGTGAAACGCACCCACTCTTCCGCCTTCTTGCCCGCAACGACGAGTTTGTATTTGCCCTTCTTTTCCTTCGCGTAACCCGTAACCACGACCCCCTCGCCCTTGTAGGAAAACTGCGCGTATTCAACGTTCGCAAACTCCCATTCATGCGCCTCACACCACTCGCCGACCTTGTCCATCTCGTCCTGAGTCAGCTCTGCCGTGTGCAGCGCCTTGGCCTTGGGTTTGGAGGTGTCGTCGGTGGTTGTTCGCTTTCGGGGCATCGCTCGGGCTTTATCCTAATAAATGATCAGTAATCTGCGTAAATCTGCGTTCATCTGCGGATCAACCACTAAATCAAGGTGGCGGTGAGCAGGTGGACTGCTGACAGTTTTACTGCTCTTACAGGACGCGCAAAAACCCCTCACAAGGCAAGTGGGAAACAATGCGAAACGCAAATGTGCTGAGCAGTAAAGGCCCAATGGTACTCGGATAAGTGAACCGTCGATTTCCGACCCCTATCGCTATCGAAAAAAGTGCCGGTTTTGTAATAAGATAATGATCTTTGTGCCTTGGTGCCTTGGTGAGAAAATTATTCGATGAACTTCGAACTCAGGACACTAGTTTTCAGCCACTAAAGGAAATTTGACAACGATTCCGATAGCGACAGAGATAGCGATATTCCATCCACGAAGCGCTTAAACAAGCGCCATTCCACGTTACTCTGCGGTTTCGTCCGGGGTGTGTTCACCGGTGCGGTGCAGGTGTTCGGTTTCGTTCGGCGTGGTTAAGACCTTGAACAGGCACCAGCCAAAAAACGCGTAAACGCCGCTGACAGACAGCAGCATGATGATCCAGCCTCCGGCAGTC
>CAZTEZ010000545.1:0-1762 GCA_964611815.1 uncultured Bacteroidia bacterium
GGCGATGCACTGAAATTGACACGCGAGCCCGAGAACCCGCACGATGCCGACGCCGTTCACATCGACTGGCAGGCGCGACGCATCGGCTACCTCCCCAGCGACCACAACTACGCCCCGGCGCGTCTGCTGGACCAGGGCGAACTACTGGACGCGAGGATCGTCGAGATCGACATCGAACAGCAACCCAAGTGGCCGGGGGAGGTGGATGTGTCTCTAACCGCTGCCCGCCGGGAGCAGCGCCCATGAAATTATCTGCCTTCGAAGCCATTATCCAGGCGCTTCAAGATGCAGGAGTTCGGTACCTTGTTGTTGGTGGCGTCGCCGTCAACGCGCACGGCTACATCCGGTTCACGCCCAATATCGATTTGGCGCTGGAATTGAAACCGGTCAACATTCAAAAAGCATTGCGGGCGCTCGAAACACTCCACTATCGGCCCAGTAATGCCGTTGATGCTGAGGTTTTCGCTAATCGCAATCAGAATTCACCGGCGAGCGCCATGCCGGAACCGCCGCCACTGTCCTTCCACGGTGACGACGACGAGTTGACTCCGGTGAACTTGCTGACGATGGCCGGCCTGGATTTTTCAAACGAGTACGAGCAGGCAATGCAGAGCGAAATTCTACCGGGGGTCGAAGTGCGCTTCCTGTCCATTCCGGGCCTCATTCGGCTGAAACAAACTTTCGACCGGCCTCGGGACCGGGATGATATCCAACATCTGCAGTGGCTTGGAGAGGATTACAGCCACATCGACGAAAACGACGAGGACTTCCTCAGGAGCATGACGAGCTTTGAAGGTGCCCGCAAAATGCAGCTCATACAAGCCAAGAAGCTTTCCGTACGCCAGCGGCTTGAAAGTCTTGATGACCTCAGGCAAGTATGCGAACACCTTCAGAAAATGCGCTTGGTGCCGGTTTTGAGAGAGTCCAGTGCTGGTGAAAAAAGAAGGCCAAACTCATGATCATAACTTGCGCACTAAGACCATATAACCCAGAGAGGGCCAAAAGTGTTTGCTGAACAATTTCAAGCATTGACAGGTTTCAAACCAATGAGGTGGCAGGAGCGACTGTATGACGAACACTTCGCTCAGGGCGTATTGCCTTCGGCGGTCAGTGTGCCCACAGGTATGGGCAAGACGGCAGTCATGGCGATCTGGATGGTCGCGCTGGCGCAGCAGATGAAGTCAGGCCAAGTCACCTTGCCGCGCCGCCTGGTTTATGTGGTGGACCGACGTGCCGTGGTGGATCAGGCGACGCGGTTCGCCGAAGACTTGCGCGCGAATCTTCAGAAAAGCGAGGCCGAGAAACTACGCGACGCACTTGGTCTGGACGAGGCCGAAACCCTACCCATCTCTACCCTGCGCGGCCAGTTCGTGGACAATCGCGACTGGCTGGCAGACCCATCACGCCCGGCCATCGTCGTCGGCACGGTGGATATGGTCGGCTCGCGTCTGCTGTTCGAGGGCTACGGCGTCAGCCGGAAGATGCGGCCCTATCACGCCGGCCTGCTGGGCGCGGATACGTTGGTGACGCTGGACGAAGCGCACTTGGTGCCACCCTTCGAGGCACTGCTGGCCGAGATTGCCGAAAACACCGGCCGATACGGGCCGCAGCATGAAGAACTTAAGCGGCTGCTGCCGACATTCCAACTGCTGCCACTGTCAGCCACCGGGCGCAGGCAGACGGCGCGGCCATTTACGCTGGAGGAAAAGGATATCCGCAATCCCGACGATGCCATCGTCCTGCAACGTCTTGCTGCGAAGAA
>CAZTEZ010000546.1:0-1745 GCA_964611815.1 uncultured Bacteroidia bacterium
ATGGTTCGCCTTTGAGTTTGTGAAATTTTTCACGAATTCCGCTTGAACCGTCTGGGCAGGACGCCGAGTCTTGAAGCCGATTGAGCATTCGACCAACCGGGCTCAAATCCTTCTTATCCATGGCCTACACTGTTGCACGACCGAATCTTTCGCTTGCCGAGCGGTTGTATTTGCCGGCGATCGCCACCGGGCTCCTCATCACTTTCAAACATCTGGTGGCCACCATCACCGGGCGCCGCAAGGTGACGATGCAGTATCCGGAAGAAAAATGGGACAGCCAGCTGCCAGCGCATTACCGGGGGGCGCCAACTCTCGTCAAAGACGAACACGGACGGGAACGCTGTGTGGCCTGTCAGCTGTGCGAATTTATTTGCCCGCCGCGCGCGATACGAATCAGGCCAGGGGAATTTGAGGAGAAAAGCAAGTGGGCCAAAGTGGAGAAGTATCCGGAGGAATTCGACATTGATATGATCCGCTGCATCTATTGTGGGTTATGCGAAGAGGTCTGTCCGGAACAGGCGATTTTCTTGCGCAAAGACTACGCGATCACCGGCCTTACCCGCGGTGAGATGGTGCACGACAAAGACAAGCTATACGAGATAGGCGGGGTGCGCACCGGCCTGGTGCATAAATGGAACGAGTTGAAGTAAGCGCGCACGAAGCCAGTTTTCGAAGTTGCGGGCGTGCGAAACCATTGCAACTGCTTGACGCGGCTGGAGAGTTTTGCCACAACGTGGGGGTCTGCTGGTGTCTGCCCCTTCCAACGGGCGGGATGGTCACCGCCGTTTTTTTATGCTGACCACCGCATTTTATATTTTTTCGGGATTAATGATTGCCTTCGCGGTGCTCGTTGTCGGGCTGCGCAATCCTGTATCCAGCGCGATGAGCCTGGTCATGACGTTTCTTTGTCTGGCAGCGTTGTTTGTGACGCTTGACGCGTTCTTCATCGGGGTGATCCAAGTGCTGGTTTATGCGGGCGCAGTCATGGTGCTCTTCCTGTTTATCATCATGCTGCTGGATTTGAAGATCGACGCGGCGAGGCGCTTGAACGGCACTGCAGTGGCTGGCGGGCTGCTGGTCTGCGGAGCTTTCCTTTATACAATGACGCTCGTTGTGATGCGCTCGGAATTTTCCCGCGCGGCTTTGGTTCCCTTTGGGGATGGCCGGATGAACGACGTGGCGAAAGTTGGCGAGATTTTATTTACGAAGTACGCACTGCCCTTCCAAGTGATTGGCGGCTTGCTGCTGGTGGCAACGATCGGTGTGGTGGTGTTGAGCCGCCGACAGTTGCGATAAACGAAAACGATGCGCACAGCCAATTCATGGAACTGACTCTTGGGCATTATTTAATTGTCAGCGGCGCTCTTTTTGCGGTCGGCTTAGGCGGCGTTTTGTTGCGGCGTAATTTGATTGTGATTTTCATGTGCTTGGAGCTGATGCTGAATGCGGCCAATCTCGCCCTTGTGGCATTTGCGCGGCATCGCACTGGGGCGGATGGCCTGCCGAATTTCGACGCGCAGGTCCTCGTGTTTTTTGTGATCACAGTTGCTGCGGCCGAGGTCGCCGTTGGGCTGGCTATTATCGTGGCGTTGTACCGCGCGCGGCAGACGGTGCATGTCGACGATCTGCGTACGATGAAATTCTAACTGGCAAAGGAATCGAGCGAAAATGAATACCTACACACCTTGGATAATGCTCGCGGCTCCGCTCGCTTCGGCGGCATCGATCGCTCTGGTGTGGAAGCC
>CAZTEZ010000547.1:0-1741 GCA_964611815.1 uncultured Bacteroidia bacterium
GAGACGTGACGGGTTTCAGTAAGCGCTCGCGCGAAAGCTCATATGCCACCCAGGCGGCTTGTTCGTGGTGTTCGTTGTAACCGAGCGTGAAACCGCTGTGGCTGACCACTTGCAAGCTATCGACAGGCGCCGGCAACAGCGCAGGCAGCGGTTGAGCCAAGAGTTGTTCAGTGGTAGCATCCAACTCGAACGCAGTCGGTCGGTCGGCGTTTGGGTTAAGCAGGCGATTGATCAGTCCCCCGAACCAGGCCAAAAACACGAACAACGCAACCGCCAGTAGCCAAGAGAGCGGTTTCCAGCGGGGTAGTTTCATCTTCGTTAAGACTGCTTAAAAGCGTATCATTCAGCGTCTTTGGGTTGCAGTCGCGCCAATACCGTACGGCCACCTTTCACCACATCGTTGAGGTTGGCGACGACCTCGGCATTGGTCGGCAGAATGACATCCACCCGTGAGCCAAATCGGATAAAGCCAAATTCTTCGCCCTGATTAAGCGCATCGTTTTCAGCGACATACCACCGAATGCGGCGGGCGACGGCACCGGCGATCTGCTTCACGCCCACCTGCGCCAGATCGTTTTCGATGATGAGATACGTCTGCTCGTTGTCCGTCGAGCTTTTGGGGTGCCAGGCCACCAGGTACTTGCCCGGGAAGTACTTGAGCCACTTGACCTTACCGGCCACCGGCATGCGGTTGACGTGTACATCGAGCGGCGACATGAAGATGCTGAGCTGGAGGCGTTTGTCCTTGAAATAGACGTTCTCGTCGATCTCTTCTATCACAACCAGCTTGCCGTTGGCTGGGGCGATGACCGTGAGTTCGTCGGAGACGATTTCGAAGACAGGGTTGCGGAAGAAGTTGACAATCAGCGCGTAGAAAACGATGGCACCGGCCAATAGCAGGTGGCCGATCCACATGAGGTTCGAGTCCCAAGTGAGCGCATAGGCCCCGGCGACGACACCGCCGAGCAGCAAAAATGCGATGATGAGTATGAGGTTGCCTTCGCGGTGGAGTTTCATGGCGTTCAGTTATAACACGAATCTACGGCCTTTCGGCGAAACGACACGGCGCGTCAATCCGACTTTAGCAAACGGAAGCCTTTGCGGTGGTAGGGCGAGGGCCCGTGCTCGGCAATTGCAGCGCGATGCGCCGGGGTGGGGTAGCCTTGGTTCGTCGCCCAGCCGTAGTTCGGGTACTCCGCGTGCAGCAGCTGCATGATTTCGTCGCGCGTGGTTTTGGCGAGGATGCCCGCCGCGGCAATCGACTGGTATTTGCCGTCGCCCTTCACGATACACACATAGGGCATCAGGTGCTTGGCTTTGTAGCGGTTGCCATCAATGAGCAGTAAGTCAAGCCTTTGCGATTTACCGAGGTGCGCGACGACCTGGTCAACCGCCTCATGCATCGCCCGATAAGTCGCCCCCAGGATGTTGTACCTGGCGATGTCCTCCAGCCCCGAAATGCCCACGCCCCAGGCGAGCGCTTCTTGCAGGATGAGCTCGCGTGCAGCCAGGCGCTCTTCCAGCTTCAGGGTTTTGGAATCGCGCAAGAGCGGCGAACTGAAACCCGGTGGCAGCACCACCGCCGCCGCCACCACCGGTCCGGCCAGGGGGCCGCGCCCGGCCTCGTCAACACCTGCTTCCAGGCCATCGGTTTGATAGCAGGGCGCTAAAGGCGGGTGCTGCTCAATTTTTTGGGGCATCAATTTCGTGTAGTTTTGTAGCTGAATTGTACGAAAGTAGC
>CAZTEZ010000548.1:0-1734 GCA_964611815.1 uncultured Bacteroidia bacterium
CAGGTGCAAATCGGCCAGCGCAGCCCAGCTTTCGGTGCCAAGCAGTGCGCTGCGTCCGGCGTCGTACAACAGGCGGAAGTGCCGAAAGCGGCCCAGCTCGGTGCCCACCGGGTCTTTACCGGGTAAGGCATGGCCAAAGCGGGCTTTCACGCCACGGGACGCATGGTTGCCCTCGGCCACCAGCGCTTCCAAAAAGTGCTGGTCGATCCAGACGCCATGGCCGCGGGCCTCGCCGCTCTGGCACACCACCACGCTATTGATCACACGCGGGCGCTGCGCCTGGGGTGCGACTTCGGCAGCTGAGTCAGGAAAAAGGGGGTTGTTCAGGTCTTCAATCATACGAACACCAGACGGGCGCTTGTGTCGCCGCGTCTGGGTCGCAATATCACCGCTGTGTTGACTGACGCAGACCGACCGCCCTTGTACCTGTATTTAGGGCGATTCTGAACTCAACAGTTGTTAAAAGCGGTTGCGCTCATCCCCTCACGTTTTCGTATCTTGTAGCAAGCCTTTTACGTTATGCCACGCACCAAACAGTTCGACGAACAGCAGGTACTCGAGAAAGCCATGACGCTCTTTTGGGAGCAAGGCTTTCATGCGACCTCCATACAAGACCTTGTCGATCGCCTGGGCGTCAACCGCGCGAGTCTCTACAGCACATACGGCGACAAGCAGACGCTCTTTGGCAAGACGTTTCAGCATTATCGGCAGACTAACTTTGTCGCGCTCAAAGACCTATTCGAGAGCGCCCCCGACGTGCGCGATGCCTTTCGCAAAATGTTCGGTATCGTGCTGCAGGCCGTGGACCCAGACTGCGCTGGCAAAGGCTGCTTCGTAGTGAACACCAGCACTGAGATGCTGCCGACTGAAGACGGCTTCCTGCCGATTTTGCGCGAGAACCGCGCGGCGCTCGTCGGCATCTTCGTGCAAGCCATCGCCCGAGACGTGAGCAAGGGCCTGCTTTCTGAGCGCGTTGACCCAGCGCAAACCGCTGCGTTTATGTTCACGTTCTACAACGGGCTGCAGGTGGTTTCGAAATACCACACCGAACCCGAGGCGCTGAAACAGCAGTTGGAAGTGGCACTACAGGTGTTTTCGCCCTCCAAATGAGTGAGTTAGCCGAATTGACTTGAGCAGGTATTAAAGTATTGCGTAAACTGCGGTGCTCAAATACCTGAACTATGCTCAAAAACACACTTCTAATCCTATTTGCTTTTACATTCGCGTTTGCGATGCTTTCGGCGCAAACGCCCGTTGGGACAGCCACCATCAACGGGAAGTCCTATGCGGTGAAACTTGAACACGAGCACATGACTTGGGAAGGAGACCAGCGCCATGTGATGCTCAAATTTCGGCACAACGAAGTTGCCATGCCCGAGTTTGAGATTGAACTGCTGATGTGCGGGCTGCCCAAAACCTTGAAAGGCCAGGTGAGTTTCGGCTGTGGCGATGACTTACAGCGCTGCCTGAAAACCTACCAGACATTCAAGTACAGTTTCGACCCGCAAATCGAGGAGTCTGTGAACCCCTTCGGTGGTGGCGTGATGCGCGATTATAGCTTTGCCAAAATGACGGAATCGGCCTCCTGCAAAAAAGTGCTGCAGGCTGGCAAGATTACGATCACCCGTGCCGAGCCTTACGAGAAAACGAGCACGGTCTCGAGCTTTGGCCCACCACGGGAAGTTAAGATGACCGGCATGACGATCGACCTCAACGGCAGTGTGAAGCTCAAAC
>CAZTEZ010000549.1:0-1731 GCA_964611815.1 uncultured Bacteroidia bacterium
CAGGCTGTCGTTGGCTTTGGGCGGGGTGAGCCGGTGGCAGGGCACGCCGCCAAGCGCTTCGGCGGTGGCGATGCTCGGGCGAATGAGCCAACGCCTGGGTCGCTTCATATCCAACCGACGGCTACGGCGAACGTCCGTGCCATTTCGGTTGTGGTTTTTAATGACCCGCCGCAGAACGGCGCTCACCAGTCGGGCTCGCAGAGAGGGCATGCTTAATGATACGCAGTTTTCTGCAACCTTGCGCACAAAAAAACGCCCGACCATTGCTGGTCGGGCGCAGTGTGTGTAGGGCGTTGGCGACCGGCAGAGAGCCGGCAGCTGTGCAGCGCTGAAGTCGAGAAACTCGCTTAAGCGCGCGAAACCTCGATACCCTCTGCGGCAGCAGCCTGACGCAGGGCACGGGTGATTTCTACGGAGGCAACAGCCACATCGGACTTGTTGCGGATCATGAAGTTGTCGTAGTGCAGATCCGAGATTTTGATCGAGTGACCCAGGCGCAGCTCTTTCACGTTCACCTCGATGCGATCGGGGATTTTCGTGTAGTCGCCTTTCACTTTCATCTTGCGGAGCTTCTGCACCAGCTTACCACCGGATTCTACACCAACGGGGCGGCCAACGAGCGTGATGGGCACCTCAACCGTTTGCGGTACCCCTTCCTCTACGGCGAGGAAATCGGCATGCAGGGGGTTGTCGAACACGGGGTGGAACTCCACGTCGCGCAGGATGGCTTTCGTCACCTCGCCATCGATGTCGATGTGGTAAACGAAGGTGTCGAGGTTGTGCAGGGCCTTGTCGAGCTCAATCTCACTCATTTTGATGAAAATGGGCTCATCGTTGCTGCGATAGATGGCGCAGGGCGTTTCGCGGTTGTAGCGCATGCGCTTGGCGGCGCCTTTGCCGAACTCCGTGCGTTTGCTGGCGGAAAGCTCGTAGGTTTTCATAGCCTTGGCTTTAGTAGTATGCTGTTAAATACGTGTGGGGCGCGTGCTGTTGGCCCCCAGAATTTGCGGACTGCAAAGTTAGCTCAAAAAGAGCGAACTAACCGAATCTTGTTCATAAATATTTCGGAGCGCCCGTGCAAAGATGTTCGCAATGGACAACACGCGGATTTTCTCGCTCTGCGTTTTCAGTGGAATCGTGTCCGTGACGACCAGCTCCGTCAGCGACGAGTCTTCGATGCGTTTCACGGCATCGCCCGAGAGCAGCGGGTGCGTAATGCACGCCCGCACCGAGCGCGCGCCAAAGTCCATGATTTTGTCGGCAGCAGCGCAGAGCGTACCGCCGGTGTCGATAATGTCGTCGACGATAACGACGTTGCGGTCTTCCACCTCGCCGATCAACTGCATCTGACCAACGACGTTGGGGCGTGGGCGGTGCTTGTTCACCAGCACCAGGTCGCCCTCGCAGTGCTTGGCATAGCGTCGGGCGCGGCTGGCTCCCCCCATGTCGGGCGAGGCCATCGTCAGATTCTCGAGGCCCAGGCCGTTGATGTAGGGCACGAAAATCGCGTTGGAGTCGAGGTTATCCACCGGGATATCGAAGAAGCCCTGAATCTGCCCGGCGTGCAAGTCCATGGTCACCACGCGCGCCACATCCAGCGAGCACAGCAGCTTGGCTACCAGCGAGGCACCAATCGACACCCGTGGCTGGTCTTTGCGGTCTTGGCGGGCGTACCCGAAATAAGGCATCACGCAGGTGATGGACTTCGCAGACGCACGAATGGCGGCGTCC
>CAZTEZ010000550.1:0-1722 GCA_964611815.1 uncultured Bacteroidia bacterium
CTCGATGTAGCGGGGCGCACCGGGGCCATCGCCCTTGGGCTGTGGCAGTTGGGGGGGCGGTGTGTGGCTGAGCGAACCGGCAACGAAAACGACGCCCGCAAAAAAAGCGAGGCTGATTGTAACGAGGCTGAGGGTGTAGGTGTTGCGCATGCGAACAGGAATTGGTCTGTGGATAGAAGTATCTTTACAAGATATTGATTTTTTTACAAGATATTGATTTTAAAGCTGCTAATTATGGCCGCCACCGTCAATTTCACCGCCTGGATTCAGCCCACGCGATTATTCGCCCCTTCCATCGGCTGAATTTCTTACTTTAGGGCACCGCTATGCGCAAGCTGCTTTACCACTTTGGCCGCTATCTGATCTTGCTCTCCAAGCTCTTCGTTCGCTTTGAGCGCCGCAAGGTGTACTGGGAAGACACCATGCGCGAAGCCGTGAACATTGGCATCGGTAGCTTAGTCATCGTCTTCATCGGTAGTTTGTTCATCGGCGCGGTGATGACGCTGAACACCGCCTACCAGCTCACTAGCGGGCTGTTTCCGAACTCCGTTATCGGGTCAGTCGTATCCGCAGCGGCGCTCATGGAGTTTGCCCCAACAATTACGGCGCTGCTGTTGGCCGGTAAAGTCGGCTCGCATATCGCCTCCGAAATCGGCACCATGCGCGTATACGAGCAGCTTGATGCCCTGGAAGTGATGGGCGTGAACGTGCCCAGCTACCTGATTTTACCCAAGATGCTCGGCGGGCTCATCGCGTTTCCGTGTTTGGTGGTCATTTCGGCGTTTCTGATTCACCTGGGCGGCATCATGGCGGGCGAAACAGCTGACGTTCTGAACGCCCAAGAGTTTGCCAATGGCGTCCGCATGTACTACGATGAGTTCCAGGTGACGTTCATGATGATCAAATCCGTGGTCTTCGGTTTCATTGTTACGACCATTTCTTGCTACCACGGTTACTTCGTAAAAGGCGGGCCCCGCGAAGTGGGCCAAGCCAGCACACGCGCGGTTGTTACCAGTGCCATTGCGGTGTTTATTGCGGACTATATTCTGGCGGCCCTACTCCTCTGATTTACTTCTGAAATACGAACTCACCCTGTTTTTCTCGCACCAACCCGTCCCTGATCGTGTCCATCGTCATCAACAATATTCACAAGTCGTTCAAAGAGAAGCACGTGCTGCATGGCATCGACTTTGAGTTCGAGACTGGCGTGGTGAACATGATTATCGGCGCCAGTGGTAGCGGTAAGTCCGTGACGATGAAAATCATGGTGGGCCTGCTGCAGCCCGATCGCGGTTTTGTGTCCTACGAAGGCCAGCGCCTGCACGAGATGACCCCTAAGCAGATGCGCGAGCTGCGCAAACAGCTGGGCATGTTGTTTCAGTCGGGCGCGCTTTTCGATAGTATGACGCTCGAAGAGAACGTGGGCTTTCCCTTGCGGATGTTCACGAATATGACCACCAAAGAGAAGAACAAGCGCATCGAAGAGGTGCTGGAGCAGGTGGAGCTAACGGGCAACAATAAGCTCTTTCCGGCTGAGCTTTCGGGTGGTATGAAAAAACGCGCCGGCCTGGCCCGGGCGATCGTTTTGCACCCAAAGTATCTGTTTGCTGACGAGCCCAACTCCGGCCTCGACCCCAAAACCGGCGATGTAATCGACGACCTGGTGCGCACGCTGACCTACGAGTACAACACGACGACCATCGTCATTACGCACGACATCAA
>CAZTEZ010000551.1:0-1717 GCA_964611815.1 uncultured Bacteroidia bacterium
TTGAGCGCCTGATCGGCCGCCTGGCCACCAACCGCCTCGGCCCACGCGAGGCGAATCAACTGAAGAACGCTCTGGAACGTCTCGCGCCCATACGAGCGGCGATTGATGAGAATGCCGCAGAGCCCTTCCGCGACTGGCTCGGTCGTTTGCAACCCGTCGATACGCCGCTGGGCCTGCTGAACGACACGCTGTTGGGGGAGCCCAGCGCGGTGATTACCAAGGGCAATGTGATCGCCGACGGGGTGTCGGAAGAGCTCGACGAACTGCGGGGCATCCGCAGCGACGCACAGGGGTTTCTGGACCGCATGCTCGAAACCCAGAAGCAGGAGACGGGCATCACCAGCTTGAAAATCGGCTTCAACAAGGTCTTTGGGTACTATCTGGAGGTCACCAACGCGCACAAAGACAAGGTACCCGAGCACTTCATTCGCAAGCAAACACTCACCAGTGCCGAGCGCTACATCACGCCCAATCTCAAGGAGTTCGAAGAGAAAATCCTCGGTGCCGAGGAGCGTATGCTGGTCCTGGAACAGGAGCTGTATTTCGACCTCTTGAAACAGCTACAGGTCTTCATTGAGCCCTTGCAAGCCAACGCCACGCTGATTGCCGAGCTGGATGTCGTGCTGGGTTTCGCCTATGCAGCCCGGCGCTATGATTACTGCCGACCCAAAATCGACGATGATACCGTCATCGATATCCAGGAGGGTCGCCACCCGGTCATCGAACAACTGCTGCCACCCGACAAGCCCTACGTGCCGAACGACACGCGCCTGGACAACGACGACCAGCAGATTCTCATCATCACCGGGCCCAATATGGTCGGTAAATCGGCGCTGCTGCGACAAGTGGCGCTCATTACGCTGATGGCCCAGATGGGCAGCTATGTGCCGGCGCGGCGCGCGCGCATCGGGCTGGTCGACAAGATTTTCACGCGGGTGGGGGCGAGCGATAACGTCTCGGCGGGCGAAAGTACGTTCATGGTCGAAATGAGCGAAACGGCCCGCATCGCCAACTCGGCGAGTGAGCGCAGCCTGATTCTGCTCGACGAAATCGGCCGGGGCACCAGCACTTTTGATGGTGTATCCATCGCGTGGTCGCTGGTCGAATACCTGCACAACACGCTGGGCGCCAAGACGCTGTTTGCCACACATTACCACGAACTCGCCGAGCTCGCCGAGCAGTTGCCCCGCGTGCACAACTTCAATGTGAGTGTCAAAGAAGTGAACGGCAAGATTCTGTTTGTGCGCAAACTGAAGCCCGGACACTCGGCGCACAGCTTTGGTATCAACGTCGCGAAGATGGCGGGGCTGCCCCTCGAGGTGGTCGTGCGCGCCCAGGAACTGCTGCAAAGTTTCGAGGGTGAGGGCCGCGAAATTAAGATCGAAGCGGCGAGCGAAAAATCGCAGATGCAGCTCTTCCAGGTCGAGGATGCCACTGGCAAGCGCCTGCGCGAGTTGATGAACGGGCTCGACGTCAATCGCCTGACGCCGATCGACGCTTTGCTGAAACTGCATGAGCTCCAGCAGCTTGTCAAAGAGGGCTGAAAAAGCTCAACTTTTTTCAGCGTATTGGCTTGACTAGCGTTCTGAATCTGTTTTATATTTGCATCCACAAATCGCGAGAGTAGCTCAGCTGGTAGAGCGCAACCTTGCCAAGGTTGAGGTCGCGGGTTCGAACCTCGTCTCTCGCTCAAGTTAGATTTAGTGAACAAATCGAT
>CAZTEZ010000552.1:0-1716 GCA_964611815.1 uncultured Bacteroidia bacterium
GCGAGGTTGCGGGTGATATAGCTGCGCTGCTTGGCCCCCCTGCCCGGGATGTAAACGATGGCTGGCACCGCCTCGGCGTTGGCGGGCCGATAAATCGAGACCCCCAATTGCTCGCCATCAGGCAGGTCCAGCTGCAGCGAGTCCAAGGTAATGGGCGGCTCAAACGGGCGCACGGCTTTTTTGAAATGCAAGCGCAGATCGACGTCCATATCGCCGGTGACCTTCCCAATCATCTGCCCGTAAACGGTGTCGAGACGCATGCTGGCCTCTCCCCAGTAGGTCCTGAAGCGCAATTTGTTGTTCTCATCGACAGTCACTGGCAGGGCGCTGGTCCAGTCGTAATAGATCCACTCTGGCATCCGCAGTTTGACGCGCAAACTATCGGTATCGTCCACAAAAAACTCGGCCTCAAGTCGTTGCAGTGCGTTGTGGGTCAGATAGCCGCCCGCCCAATAGCCCTTGAGGTGGTGTCGGGTGCGTGCGTCTGGGGCGCGAGTCGTTTCAGCGTCTTGTGCATCGAGCGTGCTTGCCAGGAAGACGAGTAGGAGGAATAGCGGAAATCGAAAGGTCATAAGAGATGAGTAACGTGTTCGAACCAAAGCATTTGCTTAGTTGAACTTAGTCGCTCATGGGCGGTCAATGAAATTTGGTGTCTTAAAAAATCCAAATGCGCTGAAAATATTGAAAGACAAATAGAATCCTAAGCAAAAAACACTACCTTAATATTATGCGCCTCAGTCTATTAGCCCTCATTTGCCTATCATTTCTGGCGGTCATACCGAAAGGCAGTAGCGCGCAAATCGCAGCGCCCATCCGCCCCGGCTGGGTGCACTTTTTCGCGCACAGCGATAGCCTGCATGAAGATGCCACCGACATAGACTATGCCGTGCCCTTCACCAGCGGCCCCACGCTGCAAATGACAGATACGCTGTATGAATTCAACCGCTTCATTCGCCGGTGTTACACCTGCCCGCCGGTGTATACCTATTGGGATTCAGCACTGGTGCCGGCCTACCTTATCCGAGCCAGCCACTTCATGGGCGAGCGCTACCGCGCCAAAACCGGCCGCTATGTCTTCGAGGGGCCGCACAAGCTTCAATTTATTGCCGATGCCACGCCCGGCAGCTTCTTCACGATTGACCCCGTGAACCTCACGGCTGCCGAGTACGTCGCGCGCTACGACACTTTGGTCTTTGGCCAACCCGACACCGTTGCGCGCATCCGAGCGCCCTGGGGCGATTTTCTCATATCGGACACCTACGGCCTGCTGCAGTGGCCCGACACCAGCGGCAATTTCAGCTGGCAGTGCATTGGTATTCGTGGACCGGATGTTGGAATACAATATCCTGGGGCGCGTGACTTGTATAGCCAATGGCAACCAAGGGCGAAATTCAAAGTAGAATTAAATTTCTGTACATCTATGCTTAATTGTGACCTTGATTTAGAACAAACGGTTTATACCGTTAAAGATCGCCATTGGGCGACAGCAGACAGTGGTTTCATTGTCGCAGATTGGTCGAGGGTTCATAAGAAAGGACAGTATGTAGGTTTTCCGAGTGAGATTCCAATCCAATACACTTACAGCAGCAAAGAAAACGATACGATTTGGCAACCCATGTCCATGATTCTACCCTTCCCTACCCGAATGAATATGCAAGTGCCTGTAGTGTACCCCATCCTCTAAACAACCCATGGTCACCATTAAGCAAAAGCGCG
>CAZTEZ010000553.1:0-1691 GCA_964611815.1 uncultured Bacteroidia bacterium
AGCCGCCAGGGCAAGAAAGCTGTTGCCGGCTATTTTGACCCGGCTGTGCGTCAGCAGCTTGCTGTGCTGGCCGCGGAAGAGCAGCGTTCGCAGAATGACCTTCTTGCCGAAGCCCTCAATCTTCTCTTCGAGCGATACGGCAAATCGCCTTTGGCGTAGGGCAGGGGGCAGATTACGCTGTCCCCCTTTTTTCGTACCATGTTCGGCAGAATTTCACGAAATGCCGCGCCGGATGTTTAGGCTCGATCTCGTTTTCCCCCAGCCATTTGCGCCATTCCCTCTCCAGGAAATGGATATCCCAGCCCGGCGCAGCCGTGCGGGCGTCATGATAGGCTTCTGGATCAAGCGGGCCGTCAAACACCGCGTCTTGCGGGCAGGGCACTGTCCCCCGCGTTGAAAAAACGATGATCTCAGCGTCCATGTGCAGGCTGTAATCAGGGAAATGTCCATGTCTCTCGTCTTCTTGGACGATTCGTAAGATTAGCCTTTTAAATTCTTTATCTGTCGAGGCCGAACCGCATTTTATTTTCAGCTTGTTCAGGCCGATACGCCACTCCGAGGACCGCCCGCAATGCTTGCGGGCTATCTCGTACAGACGGCGCTCCAGAGGTTTGCGCAGCCGGAAATAGTCCCGATGCAGCGTCAGCACTTCACGCGCCTCAATAGCGTTGAAAACCCAATCGGCAAGCGTGATCTCGATGTCTTGCATCCGCCCGTCGCGGGTCTCCCGGACGATCTCGGCGCTTTCGATCAGGCCGAAGATTTTCGTCTGCTCGACCCCGCCGGTGACGATATTCGTGCTTATCGTCGTGCCGCGCAGGCGCTCAAGAGCTTCTTTGAGCCGATGGTATGATTCGCCTCCAGTCGGCCTGTTTGTCGCCAAAAGAAGATCATACGCCTTAAACCGCACGGTGCGAGAAACTTGCTTGCCTTCATTCAAAGCGGCCATGATCTGGCTAATGCAAAAAATAAGCACATCGCGATCATGGACGGTTGCCAAGCCTTTTACACTCGGTGTAATCGCAATAAACTTGTCTCCATCACTGCTTTCATAACGACGAATACGCTTATCGGGTTTTGTAGAAATCGAGAATACTGGGTGTTCCATTGAAGCCATGTCGCCCTTCGGCGCTGCATCTAGGATATCGCACACAAAAAAATCCGGCACGCGACGGCGATCCGGGAGCAGAGGCGATCGTTCTTTCGTAGTTTCACCCACCATAAATCTATATTCGTAGTTTCACCCACCAAGTCAAGCGCTTTCGTAGTTTCACCCACCGCGCCCTTGTTTCGTAGTTTCACACACCAGCGTTCGTAGGTCTGCACACCAAGTTTCGTAGTTTCACACACCGAATGACCAAAAATACTACAATTTACTTTTTGTTTTCAAAGTCTTGCCAGCATGGGGATAAGTCGTAACACTATATAAACACAAATTTAACACCATCAGTCCGCCTACGGCGGTCAAATGACAGCCGCTAACGCGGCTGGCTTTCTTACTACTCTGCGCCCCTCGGCCTTCGGCCGACCCGCGCCCCCCACCCATAAAAAACGTCCCTTCGGGACTCACCAAAAAGCAGGGCCACGCCTGTTTTCAGGGTAGCGTCCCGGGTGATGGTGTATGAGGAGGCCGCGTGCGGAGCCTCCGGCGTAGCGCAGCGCGCGGCCGGGGCGCCGCTTGGCGGCCATCG
>CAZTEZ010000554.1:0-1688 GCA_964611815.1 uncultured Bacteroidia bacterium
GATCCAGTCCAGCTCGCCGCGCACCAGTGCGCTGAGCCGGGCAGGTTCCACGTGACGGTTAGCGGCCACCGAGGGGAGCGTGTCGCTGCTGCTGAGCCGGGTGCTGCGCTTGGGGGGCTCCTCTTCGCGAATCACCCTCAGCATCTCTTCGTAACCCATCGAAAGCAGCCGTTGGCGATCAAACGGCGTCGAGCCGGTCAGCAATTCGTAGAGCACCACGCCCAGCGAATAGACATCACTGCGAGTGTCGATATCCAGCTGGTTGCGCTGTGCCTGCTCGGGACTCATGTGCACCGGGGTGCCGACAATCTGGCCCAACTCGGTAAACACCGTTTTCTCGGTCAGCGCCTGGCTGGTCGCCTTGGCCACACCAAAGTCGATCACCTTGGGCACCACCCGGTCATCGTACCGGGCGACCAGGATGTTACTGGGCTTGATGTCGCGGTGGATGATCCCTTTCTGGTGCGCATGTTGCACAGCCTGGCAGATCGGGATGAACAGCTCCAAACGCTCCTTGGGCGTCAAGCGATGTTCGTCACAATACTGCGTGATCAAGACGCCGTCGACCAGCTCCATCACGAAATAGGGACGTCCCGAATCGGTCGTTCCTGCGTCGTGCACTTTGGCGATGTTGGGATGGTCCATTACCGCCAGCGCCTGCCGCTCGGCCTCAAACCGGTGGATCACTTGCTGGGTGTCCATGCCCGGTTTGATGATCTTCAGTGCTACGCGCCGCTTGACCTGCTCCCTCTGCTCAGCCACATAGACGACTCCCATGCCGCCGTCGCCAATTTGTTGCAGCAGCTTGTAGGGGCCGATGCGAGTTCCGGGTTGTTCGGCAATCGACCGGTCGAAGGTGGCCTCTGGAGCCGAAATGTGAATACTGCCCATGGCGACGTGCGCCTGCAGCAACTCCTCAACGTAGCTGCGCAACTCCTGGTCGCCCTGGCAGGTTTCGTCCAGGAAGGCGGGCCACTGGTCTGGCGAACGATTCTCAATCGCCGACATGAAGATCGATTTAGCTTTCTCGGCACTGGCGTTCATTGCCGACCTCCTCAACACGACCCCTCTATTAAGAAGTGCGACGTTCGGTGACCGATATTCTCACCACACCCAGAAAAACCTTTTCGACTTGCGAGGCTCAATCCCCCTTCAGCAGTGCGGTACGCAACCAGGCCCGTGCGAAAGCCCAGTGACGGTAAGCAGTTGCGGGCGAAACGCCGATTGCCTCGGCGGCCTCGGTCAGCGATAAACCGGCAAAATACCTCAGTCGGACAAGTTTGCCTGCCAGTTGATCCTCATGCAGCAAACGTTCGCTGGCTTCATTGACGGCCAATAGCTGATCCGGGGTAACATCGGTCACCAGATCGAGCTCCTCGAAATCGACTCGGCTCCAGTCACCATCCCATTTTTGGCGCGCTTTGCTGCGAGCTCGTTCGACCAGGAGTCGCCGCATTGCTTCGGCGGCAGCCGCGTAGAAATGCCCCCGGCTGTTCCAGTGCTCGGCCTGCTTACCACCATCCACCAGGCGGAGGTAGGCCTCGTGCACGAGCGCGGTGGCCTGCAGCGTCTGGCCGGGCTTCTCGTGAGCCATTCTCGCGGCGGCCAGCTTGCGCAGCTCTTCGTAGACCAGCGGCAGGAGTTGTTCGGCAGCCTGCCCGTCGCCCTGCTCGATGGCCGAGAGGATG
>CAZTEZ010000555.1:0-607 GCA_964611815.1 uncultured Bacteroidia bacterium
CGCTCGGGCACGAGCGCATACTGTTCGATGGCGGCTTGGGCTTTTTCGTTCATCTCTGGCAATCAGCAGCTTAACTGTCGGGCAGCAGCCGTTGAGACACGGCTACCTCAGGGGCAACGCCCGGGCTGCGAAATTATTGCAAGATAATGAATTAGACGGCCAAAACGGCGGGTTTTTCTGCCTCACTCACACAACACCTTTGGCAGCAGCTCCACGCGCTTGCGCTTGCCCTCGGGGGTTTGAAAATCCAGGGTGTAGGGCGGTTTGGCGTACATTTCGGCGCGCAGGCGGCTGGCCTTTTCGCAGAAGCCGCCCAATGCATTCAGCTCGACGCCGTTGATGGCCAGCAGCTGCCAGCCGATCTCAATGTCAGAGGCATCAGCGGCGGTGCCGTCAAAAATGCCGCTGACGGTGAAGACCTCTGCCTGAAAGATATCGAACGCCAGACCGGTGTAGGGCTTGGTCGGCATGCAAGGCGCGCAGGGCGCGACCCACGCGCGCTCGCCGCCGAAATCAATTGTCCAGATGTAGTTCTGCAGCGCCTTGGCCCCCACCAGGTTGTGCCAGGAAGCCGCGTCGTACGGGCTGATCTCGACCGCCTGCCGGA
>CAZTEZ010000555.1:617-1687 GCA_964611815.1 uncultured Bacteroidia bacterium
AACTAATCGGCGTGATAGCGGATATAAATCCGGGCCGTGCCGCGCTTCATTTCGGGCACCTTTTTGCCAAATGGCTGCCAGCCGCTGAAGCAATACTCCGTTTCGGTCTTCATGTCGCTGCTGTGCAAGCCCACAGTCATGCTGCCGCCGCGTTGGCGGTGGGCTTTCTGTACGTATTGCTGGAGTGAGGCGAGCGTGAGGCTATCGAGGTCAAGCTCGCTATCGGAGCCGGTGTCGATGAGCGCCAGTTCGAGTTGCTTACCCTTGTACTTTCCCAGATTGATCAACGGCCGCGGCTTTTGGGCGTTGCGCTGGACGTAATTGTCGAGCTCCACTTGCCCATCGAGCTTCGGCAGTTCCGAGCGCTTGTCGGCCACCCAAAGCTTGAGTGTGCCGTAGTCGAAGCGAATGACTTTGTAGCGCAACACCGACATGCCCAGCACGCCATCGACCCCCGGGAACATGCACGCCAACTGCTGCGAGCCCGGTGGCTGCCGCATACCGATGCCCGGGTCGAGCGCATACCCACCAATGCTGCACGCGAAATCTGGTGTCATGGGTAGCGGGCTTCTGTTGCCGTGAATATCTGTGATGTCCATCTGCTCGTCAAACGAGAGAGCACCAGGTACATCTGCCCCCCAAAAGACACACACGGAAGCGCCGGTGTCGAACATGAATCGGCGGGTTTTAGGCTCGCCTTCGAACTGCACGTCAACAAACAAATGCCCGCTATTATAGATGAGCGGCACCTCAACGACGGCTGCCTGCAAGCGCAGGCTCGCCAAAGTGAACAGCGTTAAAAGACTAAGAATCAGAATGCGCATGCTAGTAAGATGCGCAAAATCTGGTAACCGGTCTAGAGGGCACCTTACTTCAGCAACTTGAGCAGGTATTCGCCATAGCCGCTTTTCACGAGTGGCGTGGCGATCTCTTCGAGCTGGGCATCGTCTATCCAGCCCATGCGCCAGGCGATTTCTTCGATGCAGCCGATTTTCAGGCCCTGGCGCTCTTCGATGATGCGCACAAACTCGCCCGCCTCAGCCAGCGAACGGTGGGTGCCGGTGTCCAGC
>CAZTEZ010000556.1:0-1681 GCA_964611815.1 uncultured Bacteroidia bacterium
CTGCGCAACGGGCTTTCAGTACCGAGTGGCCCGCTGGAAGTGCCCTTACGTGGCACTTACACCATCGATCCCGCTGGTGGCGATTTCCCGGACTTCACCACCGCCGGCAATGCACTCAGCGAACGCGGCATCGAGAGCAACGTGCGCTTCCTCGTAGCGAGCGGAACGTATGAGGACACCGTGAGCATCGGCCCGCTGAATTTCGCCTGTGAGGCCAATCCGAAATCCTCGGTTGAGTTCGTGTCGCAAGCGGCTGATCCAACGGCGGTTGAGCTGACTTCTACCCAGAACGGCGGGGATGCAACCTTCACGCTCGTGGGGCCGGCGAATGTGCGCCTGAAACAACTCACTGTCACCGCTGCTGGCAACACGCCCAATGCTATTATTACGGCCGCAGATGCCGACCAGCTTTACCTCGATAGCGTGCCGGTTGGTGGGCATCTCGTCAACAACGGTCGCTTGTTACTGGAAAGCCCGCTAAACGTGGGGGGCAACCTTGAGAACAATGGCGACTTCAATCATGCCGGGTTCACGATCACACTTGACGGCAGTGCGCCTCAGGCCATCCGCGGCGATTTCAACAGTCTCGACAATTACTTCGACGACCTCCGCCTGGAGAACCAGGTGGTCATCGGGCAGGGCGTGCGTCTGGAGACCAACCTGCGCATGCTGGGCGACTTGCACAACACCGGCCTGGTCGACCCGCTAAACGCCACTGTGACCTTCGACGACACCACCCAGCAGACGCTCTCTGGCGACTGGGGCACCAACGAGGCGCACTTGCACAGCCTGCGCATCAACAACTCACAGGGCATTGTGCTGCCCAATTCGGTGTGGTTTAGCGGGCAGCTCTCCAACTTTGGCCAGCTCACCCCGGACACGACGAGCTTTACGGCGATGGGCAACAACACCCAAAGCCTGGCCGGCACCTGGAGCGCCAATAACGGCTACTTCTCAGATTTTACTTTGCTCAATAACGCGGGTCTGGACTTGCCCGATACGCTCTACATTAAAGAAGCGCTCACGCTGGCGAACGGTACGATCAATACCAACGGCTACCTGGTGGTGCTGGAAAACCCCGCGCCCCAGGCGCTGGACTTCCCCGCCTGGCCATCCGTACAAAGCTACGTGAACGGCCCGCTGCAGCGCGCAATCGATCAGACAGCGACTTACAGCTTCCCGCTCGGCAAATCGGGCAAAGGCTATCAGTTGGCAAACATTGACATCTCCGCGCTGGGTAGCGCTACGCAGCTGACAGGCGAGTTTATCGCATCGCCAATCACCAGCGCCCTGCCAGCCGATGTGGACACCACCACCGAATGCGGCTTTGAAGGCTACGACCACTACGTCGACAACGGCTACTGGCAGTTCAGTAGCGACGGCCAACTGGATGCCTACAATCTCGAACTGCGCCCGAACGTGAACAGTTACGACACGTTGTTCAGCAATCAAACGTACACAGGCGCCGACACCACAGCACTCGCCTCGATCTTGCGCCGGGCGATGGGCGATTTCGAGCGCATCGGCAGCTGCGACAACAGCTCCGAGCTCAGCAGCGCCAATGCGGCCACGATCGGTGTCCGACGCGCTGGGTTCGACGGCCTACTCGGTGATTTTGCGCTGGTCGTCAGCCTGTCGAAAAAAGAGGCGGTACAAGACAGCGACACGACAGTCAACGACA
>CAZTEZ010000557.1:0-1680 GCA_964611815.1 uncultured Bacteroidia bacterium
CAGAGTTGATGAGCCCGACACGGCCCATGTAGCAGTTCGCCACCTGGTAGCGCGCGAGGTCGATGGGGTGCTCGCTGGTGAGTTCGCTGTAAACTTTGTCGTGCGTTTTGCCAAAGCCAATCGCCTTGAAACCGCCATTATTAGTCGGGAGCTTCTGCTTGATAATATCGGCCTTGATGGTCACGCCAATGTGGTTCGCCTGGCTGGTGAGGTCGGCGGCGGTGTGATAGTCCTTGTCTTTTTTGAAGTCGGAGTTGCGCAGGTAGCACCACAGGATGGTCGCCATGCCCAGCTCGTGTGCAAGTGCAAATGCTTCAGCGACCTCCTGGATCTGACGGCGCGATTCTTCCGAACCGAAATAGATCGTCGCGCCTACCGCGACAGCCCCCATGTTGTAGGCATCTTCGACCGTCCCGAACATCACCTGGTTGTAGCTGTTGGGGTAGGTCATCAGCTCGTTGTGGTTGATCTTGCAGATCATCGGAATCTTGTGCGCATATTTGCGGGCTACGCTTGAGAGCACACCGAATGTCGTGGCAACGCCGTTGCAACCGGCTTCTATCGCCAATTTGACGATGTTTTCAGAATCGAAATACGCTGGGTTGGGCGCAAAGGAGGCGCTGGCCGAGTGCTCAATGCCCTGATCGACGGGCAGGATCGACAGATAGCCCGTGCCACCCAGTCGCCCGTGGTTGTAGAGCGTCTGCAGATTACGTAAGACGTTGATATTGCGGTCGCTATGATAGAACGTGCGGTCGATGAAATCGCCACCTGCTGCAGTCAGTTGCGATTTGTGGATCTTAGGACTGTCGAACTTCAGCAGGTGATCTGCCTGGTCGCCAAGAAGTTGAGCAATAGCGTCAATGCCGGCCATAATATTCAGCGTTTGAGTTTGGGTGCCGCAAATCTACAAACTTTGTGGAAGTGTATCGCGGCAGCGCGCTGCATTTACACGCTATGGCCGACTTTCTTAAAGTGCGACAACAGCCATGAGAGTTGATATTCACCTAGCGATTACGCTGGATTTCTCTAAATTCATCTGCACGCCGATCCCTCCAGCCTTATTGTATTCACCCTTCATGACTTACAAAAGATGAATTCACTTCGACCAAGTTTGCTTGCCCTCGCCTGCATTTTGCTGCCCATCAGTCTATTAGCGCAGCTACCCGACCCGACTGCCGCCGGCGAGTATAGTTTTACGACCTTCGATTCTACGTTCACCGACAATCAGTTTTCGAATACCGATATCAGCGCGCGCTACTACATCCCCGATGCTCCGGGTGAGGCGCATCCGGTGTTGGTCTTCGGCCACGGGTTCACGGTGACTTACACGGCCTACGAAAATCTGTACGAGCACTTTGCGAGTTGGGGCTATGTGGTGGCTGCGCTTGACGAGCAGAACGGCTTGAACATCAGCCACCCAGAGTTCGCTCAGCAGATGCTCGCCACAATCACGATGCTGCAAACCGGAAACTCAAACACCAGTTCGCGCTTTCATCAGCGCATCAGTGGGCAGGCCGCGACGATGGGCCACTCGATGGGTGGAGGCAGTTCGCTGATCGCTGCTGTAGAAGGCCCGCAACTGGTCGATGCTGTGGTCGGCTTGGCGCCTGCCGAAACCAATCCGTCGGTGATTGACGATATGCAAGACATTGAGGCTGAGCTACTCATCATCTCCAG
>CAZTEZ010000558.1:0-1674 GCA_964611815.1 uncultured Bacteroidia bacterium
GTGAAGCGGCGGTCTTCAGAGTCCACGTGGCTCATTCGCCGGGTGCCCACAGCCGTGAAGGCCTGGACGTACCAGCGTCTGCGGCTGGTGTCTACCACTGCGCGCGTGGCTTGATTCACGTCTTTCGGAGCCTCGTTCAGGCGGTATTGCAAACCCACCACGCCTTGCGGGATGTTGTGGCCGAGGTTAGGCATCTGCATGTTCGACATCGAATAATGTCCCAAATTGAACGCCAGCAGCGCATCAATTCGACCGGCGATAGGCAGACGCGCATATAAGCCGGGGTGCATCGTACCCACCAGTCGCGAGCCAAGGTAGCGGTAGTCCGGGCGCTCGACTGGGTCCCAGGGCCTGGGGTTGAACCCAAGCCCGATCCCCACGCGAAAACCCAGGTCGATACGGTGCCGGCGTAGCAGCGGGAGTTCGGCATACGGGTAAAGCCCGACGAGGTAGTTATCGATGTGTTGGCCGAGGCCCTGTATCCAAAGTGAGGCGCCGATGCGCGGGTGGCCGTAATTGTGATGCCAGCCAGTATTGCCGTCAACAACCTGACTGTAATCGATCATCACACCACTCGCATAGCTGTTAAACTGCTCGAGAATCGGCTGATGGCCCCAAATATATGACGGCGCATAGCCCACGCCAATGGCGCGCACGCCTGGCTGACTCGCCGGTGAATGACCAGATTGCGCGCTGAGAATCAGCGGCCAGCAGAACCCGATCAATAGCAGGTGAATACGCCACATGCTGCAAAAGTAAGTTACCGAAGCTATTTCTGCGACCGCCGGTGTTGAATTTCGTCTCGCAGCCAGCTTTTCAAGTCGCGGTACTCTAGGCCAAGCTCCTCGCGCGAACGGGTGTTGTAATAGTGAAACTGATGGGTGGCCGATTTCGCCGTTTCGGGTGTAATGATAGGCGCGGAGCTGTAAAAGGAATTGAAGAGCGCCAAAAAGCGGGCTGTGAAGCGGATGAACCAGTCGGGCAGAATGATTTGCTTGGTGAGGTTGCCGCCTATTTTGGCCAGAAAATCGAACAGTGCCGGCATCGTGTGCTCTTTACCGACGAGGATGAAGCGCTCGCCTTGTGTGAAGTCAGACTCGAGCCCCAGCACCACCGCATCGGCGACATCAGCGGCGGCTACTGCCGGTACGATGCCTTTGGGCACGAGCTTGCGCCCCTTCAATCCTTTTTCGACAAAGGCCGACGACATACCGCTATCCGCAGCACCCAGGATGATGCCCGGGTTGAGCATCACGGCCGGTAGGCCTTCTTCGACGCCGCGCAGGACTTCCAGCTCGGCCTCGTGTTTCGTTTCGCCGTAAACGGCGTTGAATGGGCTGGCCTTCCAGCGCTTGGTTTCGTCGATGGTCTCGCCTGCTTTGGTGCGCCCGATGGCCGCTATCGAGCTGATATGCACCAGCTTCTGCACGCCCTGTGCCATAGCGACGTTGACGATGTTGGCCGTGCCGCCCACATTTATGCGGCGCATCTGCTTGTGCTGAGGCTTCCAGAAGCTGACCATCGCCGCAGCGTGTACGGCGACCTGGCAGCCTTCCATCGCACGCTCCAGGGAGAGCAGATCCAGCACGTCGCCTTCCATGACCTCGCTGGCGCCCAGGCGCTTGAGCATATCCGTCTGGCGATCGGGCGAGCGACTGAGCGCGCGCACCCGAT
>CAZTEZ010000559.1:0-1661 GCA_964611815.1 uncultured Bacteroidia bacterium
AACTGGAGATCAACTGGCAGCACTCGGAAGAGGAGCTCTACGAGGCGTATAAATCCGCCACCGACCTCAGCGAGCGCTCGCGCTACCAGGCGCTGTGGCTGCTCAAGCGGGGCAAGAGCCTGGCCGATGTGGCCCGCGATACGGCCGTGAGCTACCGCACCGTGCAGCGCTGGAAAGGCTGGTACAATGAGGGCGGGCTCGAAAAACTGCTCGAAAACGCCCACGGCGGTCGGCGCGAAGTGCCACGTCGCCTCTCGAACGAGCAGCGCGACTTTCTGGTGCGCGAAATCCAGACCGGCCGATTCGAGACCTTCGAGGAAATCAAGGACTGGGTCAAAGACACGTTCGACGTCGAGTACACAGAAAGCGGCATCCGCAGCATGTACTACCGCCTCGAAATGCACCTCGCCGACGGCCCCCTGCGTCGCGCCGCCCGACGCTACCTCTCGCTGGAGGAAGACGAGGAGGACGTTTGAACCTGGATTTTCTGGATTAAAAAGGATTAACAGGATGTTGACACTATCGTTCAGCGCTGTTACATCCTGAGCGGTATCTGACTCTACTTCACCAAACGCGCCACCACCGACACCAGCACGTACCACAATAGCAGCGGCAGCCACGCCCATCAGCGCGACACCGGCGACGGCGCCCACCAGAAACAGCAGCTGCGGCCAATAGCTCACCAGCGGCTTGTCGTTGGTGAATTTCAGCGCCAGCAGCGGAATAGGCAGTACCATCATGGCGCACAAGAACACGACCAAGAGCATTACCCACGGCTCGGTGAGGTAGCCGTTCAGCGATTCTTCCCAGTGTTTGTCGCGAATGGTGGCCACCACCGAAATGAGCACCAGCGCCATGGCAGGCGTAGGCAGGCCCAGGAAACCTTCAATTGTGCTGCCTCGGACATTAAAGATGGCCAGCCGGATGGCTGCGAACAGTGGCAACAGCATGATGACCGCGACCGTGTATTGATGCAAGGTGTCATCTCGAAAATGATGCGCATGCGTGTAGAGCACAACGTCGATCAGCAGCATGGCCGGGGCCACCCCAAAGGTGACGAGATCGGCCAGCGAGTCGAGCTGCGCCCCGATTTGGCTCTGGGCGTTCAGCAAGCGGGCAAACAGCCCATCGAGGAAATCGAAACCGGTTGCGATCAGGATGAGCGCGATCGACCACTGCCACTCGATACCAGTCGCCTCTTCCAGCATATTCATCGTGAAGACGTTCACGATGGCCAACACACCGCAGTACAAGTTCAGCAGCGTGAAGAGGTTCGGTATCTGACGCAGTAGCAAGCGTGGTCGACTTAGGGTGCGGGTTCAATTTAGGCTTTTTTGCGCAGGCAAGGCCGGTTGATTCTTGTAAAAACCTTACCGCCAGCTCACTCTCTCGCGGCTATCGGTACAGCCCGCGTTCAACCACATAATCGTGCACGGCCTTGGGCAGATAGAAGTGTGCCTCGCCCTGGGTTTTGAGGTACTGCCGGATTTTCGTCGCCGAAATCTCCATAAGCGGCGCCTCTACGAGCCGGATGTTGGGGTGCTCGAGCAGCGGCGGCTCGGCGCCCGGGCGGGGGTAGACGATGATCGAGTAGTGCTCGAGAATCACCTCGTGCTTCTTCCATTTGTGCAAGTGCGTGAGGTTGTCTTCGCCCATCAGCA
>CAZTEZ010000560.1:0-1657 GCA_964611815.1 uncultured Bacteroidia bacterium
GTAGTCATCGAGCAGCAGCGGCATCAGGGTTTTGAGGCGGGCAAAGCGGCCGTCGAGGTCGACCACATACGCCGGTCGGGCGCGGTGTAGCTCGCGGTACACCTCCGGCATGGTGGCCTGGCCCGAAAACGGCTCGGGCGCTTTGCTGGGGTCTTTTGCCAGCCAGGGGGTTTTGTAGACGAAGATCGCGTGATTGGTGTACTTCAGCGCCATCTTCCGGTTGAGCCGCACGTACATGCTCGGCTCGAAACCCACAATCCAGATGCCCCCTTCGATACCCCGCTGCTGCAGGTCAGCCTGTAGCGCCTGTTCCTGCGGTGTCAGGTGCAGGCGGTAAAACAGCCCATCTATCCACCCGCCGTCCTCGATGCCCGGCATCAACTTCTTGACGCTCGCGTGGCGCTCGGGCGAGTTGACGGCGAAGTACGAGAGATCGGTGAATAGCGGAAAGGCAATGATCGTGATCAGCGCCAGCCCCCGCCACATGCCGCGCAGGCGCACTTGCAGGGCATAGACGACGTAGATCATGATCGCCGGCAAGGCGAAGTAGAAGTAGTGCAAATAGAACCGACCGCCGATAGCCAGGGTAATCATGCTGGCAACCAGCCAGATGAACAGCAAAGATTCGACCTTGCGTTGGTTGACCGTCAGTTTGCTGAAGTTGAAGCGCAGGCTGAAAAAGCCCACCGTCGCAATCAGCAGTAGACCGCTCCAGACTTTCAGGTTCTCGATGAGGTTGGCGAAACCATTGGACTCTCCGGGGTTGCCGCTCTGGCGCACGTAGTCGAAATTATAGAGCAGCCCAATTTCCCAGTAGGCCGTCCACGCGCCAGTGTTGATCAGCACAAAGACCATGATGGCCAGGCCGGTCAGCACCCCGCCAATGAGCGTTACAAAGTCTTGCCCGCTGAAACGCGCGACGATGATGTAGCTCAGCACAATGGCGGCCGTGAAAAACACGCCTTGATAGCGCGCTGCGATGCAAACCGCACAGAGCAAGCCCGCCCAAAACAGCCGCATGGGGCGCGGCTGGCCCTCTTCTACGAAGTGTTTGGCCATCAGCCGCACCGTGAGTAGCATGGGCAAGAGGCACAGCAGTTCGGTGTTTAGCTCCTGGATATACCACGGACTGCTCAAGAAAAACAGCAGCAGCGCGCCGGGCAGTACAGTGAACTTGCGCAGCAAGCGAAACTCGAAGAAAAACTGGTTGAAAAACACCGCGCACACGAACAGATACAGGCTCGTAAAGACGGCGATGGCCAGGCGGGCGTTGTCGCCAAAGAGCTCCACGAACGCGGTGTAGGTCCAGGTGATGAGCGGAGGCTTGTTGTCCCAGGTATCCACGTATTGCGCTCCCCCCTCGGCAATGCGTTCGGCCGCAATTAGATAGAAGCCCGTATCGACGGTCACAAAATCGCTGTGAAAGCTGGGGATGCGCAGTACAAACGCCAACACCAGCAACAGCACAAAGGCTGAGGCAGTTAGTAGCGGGGCATTTTTGCGAACGGCCAAGGCGGCAGAAGTGTTAGAGGTTCGGCTGAAAAATCTGCCGGAAAATCGCTAATTTCAACCAATCGCAAAAATCCGCTGCTATGAACTTCCCCGAAGACCTGAAATACACCAAAGAACACGAGTGGGTAAAAATGGATGGCGACAC
>CAZTEZ010000561.1:0-1647 GCA_964611815.1 uncultured Bacteroidia bacterium
GTATCGAACATGCCCTTGGTCGCCGGCACAATCTCCGGCTCGCTCGGCAACGGCACGAGCCATGCGAACTCGCTTCCTTCGCCCGTGAACGCCGTGTCGATCGCCAGCCCTTGTTCCGCTCCTTCGGGTGTGTCGAACTTCAATACGACCAACGTTGATGCCATGGTCTTCCTTCTTTCGTGTTCGTGTTAACGTGTTGAAAAGTCAGATTCTGAGATCGTCAATGATAACATACGCCAGTACGCGCTGATACCAGTCGAGTGCGCGAATCTAATGTGGCTTCCTTCACGACCCAATTCTTGCAGGGATCCCCGGAAACTTATTGCGGCAAGTAACTGAAATCTACCGTAACCGCTCTTCATGTCAATCGCCGGACGATTCGATTCCGATCCATGTAAATCCAGGATCACGAATCAGCCAGTTGTCCGGACCGTGATTTGGGCGAAGCGTGTTCCCGCACACAGGCAGTTTGTGAATTGCCGTACGAGCTGTCGGTCATCGACACCGCACGCCTGAAAACTCCTCGACTCGAGAGCGTCATTTGAGACATCTTCTCGCTAACAGGGGGATGGCGGTACGTTCCTTTACTTCACCATTTCCAATTTCGGTTGCTTCCAAGTGCCATCGAGCGCGGCTTTTTTTGGCCAGTAGAGGCGCATATACATCGCGAATGGTCCCTTGGGGGCAGGTAGCCAGTTCGATTCCAGCTCTTTGCCCGGTGATTCGTTCTGGATGTACAGCGTCAGTCCGCCGTCGGTGTCTTTCTTCATATCCGGCAGCATGGGCGAGTTGATGAGGTATCGGTTGATGGGATTGGCCACGAGCAGGCTTTGCGGCAAGTCATACATGGTCAGCGACCAGAAGGCATTCACTGGCGGGTATTCGCCCGCGTCAAAGTGCAGTGTGTAGCGATTGGTGCCGCTGAGTGGCTTGCCTTCGCTGTCGACGCGGTAGACCGGATACATGGCTTCTTCTTTGGCGTTACCGTAGATGCCGATGGTCCCGATCCAGCGGTTCAGGTAGTTGTCCCCCAGGTATTCGCGGCTGCCAAAGACATCACCCGAGGTAAGCTTGCCTTCGGACAGCTCCTTTACGCCACCGGCGAAAGCTTCCCAGGCATCGGCCGATTTTTCGGTTTTCGGAGCTTCGGCGACGGGCTCGATTTTCTTGTCACACGCGGTGAAAGTGAGCGTGAAGGCTGCGAGGGCAGCACTGGTAAAGATATTCAGTTTCATGGTTCTTTTAATGGATTGAGTGTTAAGTACGTGAGGAGCAGTCATTGGGTGAAAACCGAATCGAGTAAGCGTCTGGTTCCCGCGAAGCATGAGCTGACGCTCACCGGCTGTTAATATCAAAAAACTCGTGCTCGCGTGCTTTTTTTGACGTATTGAAACCTATCTGATGACATTTTCGATCTTTTCTTCCAACTCCTCGACGAGGCCGCCCGCGCCGACGGCCTTGGTCACCGGGTCGCCAGGTCTTATGGATCCAGTGTGCAGATATTTGCGTTACTTGGTTTTGATGATCTGCGGCGTCCAGGTGCCGTCATGAACCGGTGGATATCTGTCCACCCCAACATTGCAGAAAAACGGTAGCGGAATTTGCCACAGTTCCGTCTTTCGTGGCCTTCACTCCTCATTGATCGCA
>CAZTEZ010000562.1:0-1644 GCA_964611815.1 uncultured Bacteroidia bacterium
ATCATGTGACAAGTATGCGGCACCCATGTCGCAATTCAGCATCATCAGGTCGGGGTCAGCTGGTGAGATGGCCGGCGTGAACATTCCGCCTCCGCCGGATAACCCGACCGGAGTCCAGGGGATCCGCGTCTGTTGAGCCATGGTGGCAGAGACCAGCGAACCAGCGAGCAAGGCACAAGCGAGCGACTGCACGAGCCTCCACAAGAATCGATCAGCACCGCCTTTTCTAATCATGGAACGGTTCTCCTCGCATCGCTTAGCTGGCAGCAGCACGGATTGGCCGCTCTGGTAACTCGCGAACTAGTGCTCTGTTACAGCTTAATTGTCGGATAAACCGACTTCAGTTTGCATCGCGCATCATCGATCTTCATTTGCCAGTCTACGCCGCGTTGAGCGTCGTTGACGTCGGTCGACCACGCGGTGATTTCTGCTCGTAAGGTTTCCACGTCGCCCATTCGACGTCCGCCAACGCACTGTCGCGTCAGCGAACTGAGTTCGTTCTCGGCAATGTTCAGCCAACTGCCATGCTTGGGGGTATAACAAAACTGGATCCGGCGGACCAACTGACGGGCTCGCTCTGGTTCGAAGGCTTCGTAGAAGGCGCCTTTGGTGTGCGTATTCAGATTGTCACAGACCAGAATCACCGTCTCGCAATCGGCGTAGCGGCCTTCCAGCAAGCTGGCCATCTCATAAGCCCAGTCTACTTTCGTTCGCGTGGGCCGTGCCGTGGTTTGGCGCCATCCGCAGAGCGGTTCGGTAAACATAAAGATGCTGGCTGTGCCTGCTCGTTCATACTCATAGTCAACACGTTTGGGATGACTTTTGGTAGCCTCGATCGGCTTGCGAGTTTCATTGATCAACTGGACGGGTTGCTCATCCATGCAGAGCACCGGACAGGCTGGATTGTACGGTTTTTCATAGGTTTCCAGAACCTGCTCCATGTTCGCCGCGAATTCAGCATCGGACTCTGGCGGGATCACCCAATATTGGATTTTTCGATTCGTCATACCGTTTTTTTTAGCGTGCGACGGACGGTTTGGTAACTGACGGTCTCGACAATCTCCAATTCTACCAATTTTCGAGCAAGCAGCCGCAGCGTCCAGTTGGCATAGCCCTTCGGCGGCGGACCCAGCCGCGTGGCGATAACCTTCGCTTCTTCTTCGCCAGTAAGCAACTTCGGGGTCGGCGGCAGGGCGCGCTTCTTTCCATCCAGCGTCTCTTGAAAACCCGCTTCGACGAAGCGTTGACGGATTCGTTCTACCGTTTCTCGCCGACAGCAGAATGCTTCGGCGACACGGGCGTCAGTCCACGCCGGACCATCGGCGTCGACTTTCAACAAGATCTGAGCACGACGCACTTTCTGATTTGTGCCCTTGAGCTTCTTGATCACCTCAGCAAGCGTCTCACGCTCATCTTCCGTCAAACGTACAATGTAAATCTTCTGCATGATGAAACCTCCATGTTTCGGGTTTGCAGAAGAACATCGGCTACCTGGGCCATCCAACCCGACTTTTTAGCTGTCACGGAGCACTAGTATGTGCGCACAAATTTTTGGACGCGCCCGATAATTGAACTGCCATTTTGGGGGATTGTTTAATATTTGGGCGCCTGTCGCGGTGCGTTCGGGTGGGTTGAGGCTCGGCA
>CAZTEZ010000563.1:0-1642 GCA_964611815.1 uncultured Bacteroidia bacterium
CGCACACCCCCGAGCCCATGTGCTGGGTGGCCGCAATGCTCTCCATCAGCATGTCATACGTTACGAACGGCCGCACGGCATCGTGGATGCTGACGATCGTCTGCGCCTCGTCCTGGACCAGCTCACGCGCTTTGGCCAGGCCGTTGCGCACACTTTCCGTGCGTGAATCACCGCCTTCGGTGACGAATAGCCAGTTTTTCTGTTCAAAGTCCCGCAAGTTGCACAGCTTCCTGGCGCGCTGAAACTCACTTTCCGGCAAGACCAGTACGCAGTGCGCAAACAGCTCGCTGTCTTTGAAGCGGTTGAGCGTATGCCAAAGCACAGGCCGCCCCCGCAATTGCAAAAACTGCTTAGGCATATCAGCTCCCATCCGGCTGCCAGAGCCGCCGGCCACAAGTATCGCAATCGCTTTCATTGGCGCTAAGCCTGAAACAGTTTGGCCGATCAGATGATCAGCATCGTATCACCGTAACAGTAGAATCGGTACTCCTCTTTCAGGGCCTCTTCGTAGGCTTCCATCAAAAAGTCGTAGCCCATGAACGCCGCCTGCACCATCATCATCGTCGATTTGGGCGGGTGGAGGTTACTGAGGTAAGCGTTGCAGATCGAGAAATCGAAGGGCGGGAAGATGAAGCGATCCGTCCAGCCTTTGTCGGCGTTCAGCATTTTGCTGGCCGAAACGCTCGACTCCAAAGCACGCATAGTCGTCGCGCCAACGCACAGCACGCGTTTGCGGCTCTTTTTTGCCTGGTTAACGAGCTTGGTGGTACGCTCGGGAATGGTGTAGTACTCCGAGTCCATCTTGTGCTTCGAGAGGTCCTCGACCTCCACATCACGGAAGCTGCCCAGACCGGTGTGCAGCGTCAGATATGCCTGCTCGACACCTTGCAGCTCAAGGCGCTTCATGATTTCGCGTGAGAAGTGCAGACCAGCAGCCGGGGCGGCTACTGAGCCTTTGTTCTTGGCGTAAATCGTCTGGTAACGCTGGCGGTCAGCGGCTTCCACATCGCGCTCGATGTAATCCGGGATGGGCGTCTCGCCCAGGCGGTCGATCAGGTCATCGAACTCCTCGTCGTCGCCATCGAACAAGAAGCGGATCGTGCGGCCGCGCGAGGTCGTGTTGTCCACGACTTCCGCGACTAGCTCGCCTTCACCAAAAAAGAGCTTGTTGCCCACGCGGATCTTGCGCGCCGGCTCTACGACAACATCCCACAGACGCGACTTGTTGTTCAGCTCGCGCAGCAGAAAGACCTCGATATCCGCACCCGTTTTCTCTTTGTAGCCGTGCAAACGCGCGGGGAACACCTTCGAATCGTTCATCACCGTCACATCGCCCTCGCCGAGGTAGACGAGGATATCGCGGAACATCTTGTGTTCAATCGTGCGCTCCTCGCGGTTGATGACCATCATACGGCCGGCATCGCGGTCTTCCGGTGGGTGCAGTGCAATATGTTCTTCGGGGATTTCGTAATTGAACTGCGAAAGCTTCATTCTCATAGTTGGCGCGGCTTTAGGGGTTGAAGTTGGCTGATCTTCTGGTTTGGTTTGGGCCGTTTTCATCACGAACCAGCCGTGAAGCTAACGGTTGGGAAAAGCGCAAGGTGTACTATCCCCAAAAAGTTTCGCAAATTTACGTAGTATG
>CAZTEZ010000564.1:0-1633 GCA_964611815.1 uncultured Bacteroidia bacterium
TTCAGAACGACATCCGCGGTTCATTTTTGCCCCGCTACGGCGCGGTGGCACAGATTATCCTGCTCAACGTGGGCGTGTATGTCGTGTTTGGGCTATTCGGTGTGCTGCTTTTGCTGTTCGGCATGGGCGAGTACTTCCGGCTGATTTTCAACTACCTGAGCCTGCCGGCCGATTTCGGCAACTTCATCAGCCAACCCTGGTCGCTCGTCACCTACAGCGTGATGCACATGTACCCCGGCATGGGCGGCGGTTTTTTGGGCCCGCTCTTCCACATCGCGTTTAATATGCTATGGGTTTACTGGCTGGGCCGATTGCTGCGCGAATACCTCGGCGACCGCCACGTTTGGGGTACGTATGCGCTTGGTGTGGTAGTCGGTGCGCTGCTGTATTTATTGGTCTTCAACCTCTCACCGACCTTCTCAGCAGGACGACAAATTGTGCAGCTGGCTGGGGCATCTGCGGGCGTAACGGCCATCGTAGTGGCTACGGCAACGCTGCTGCCGAACTTCCGCATCATGCTCTTTCTCTTTGGTGCGGTGCAGCTCAAGTGGCTGGCGCTCATTTTTGTGGTCATCGACATGCTCTCGATTATGGGCAGCAACCCCGGCGGGATGATCGCCCACCTAGGCGGTGCAGCGCTAGGCTTCGCGTATATCACCTACCGTCGCCGTGGGGTGGATTTCTCGGCGCCTTTTGTCAACTTTTGGTTCTGGCTCAACGACCTGTTCAAGCCTAAGCGCAAGTCGCACCTGAAAGTCCACCGCTCGCAGACTTCCAGCGGCGTGCGCGTTACCACCGGCGGTGTGAAAAGCTCGAAAAAGGCTAATTCTAAAGCTGAAGAGGCCGCCGCCAACCACAACCTGCCCACCCAGGATGAAGTGGACCGCATCCTCGACAAAATTGCGGAGGTCGGCTACGACAAGCTCTCGAAAGCTGAAAAGCAGACGCTTTTCAAGGCGAGTCAGGATCAGCTGGAGAATTAGTGCTAGCTTTTCACCTAGCCCTTCAAGACTTTACTGCTTTTCCAGCAGCCACCGCTGGAGTACGATCAGGTTCCAGATTTGACGGTAGTCGCTCGTATCGCCCTGCTTGAAACGCTCGCGGTGCTTGGCCACAACCTCGGGTTGCAGCACACCAGCCTGCTCTACGGCTGTATCAGACAAGTATTTGTTTAACAGATGGCTCAATTCGCCACTCAGCCAACGGTTGAGCGGTGAACCAAAACCCCACTTGGGGCGGTCGATGATGGCATCTGGCAGATACCGGCGCAGAAGCTGCTTGAGCAGATACTTCAATTCGCCGTGCTGAATGCGCACATCGTCGGGCAGACTTTGGGAGAACTCTACAATGGTGTGATCCAACAGCGGCACACGCACCTCAAGACTGTGGTGCATGCTTGCGCGGTCGACTTTCACGAGCAAATCGTCCGGCAGGAGGTACTTGAAATCAAAAAGCCCGTGTCGGCCCGCAGCTTGCATCCACTTAGGGTACTGTTCAGCTTTTAGCGGGTAAGCTTTTAAGCGTCGCCCAAGGAGTTTTTCAGTATCTGCAGGCGAAAAGTGGCCATTGTCTTGCGAAAGCAAATGCATGTGTATGCGCTGGCGGTCGGGGTAATTCACGAGCTCGGCGCGGC
>CAZTEZ010000565.1:0-1633 GCA_964611815.1 uncultured Bacteroidia bacterium
CCTTCGAACACAAAGCGGTCGCACGGCAAGCCACTGGTTACGAGTGCCGGAATCAGCGCCGTGGGGCCGGGCAAGCTCGTGAGGTCGACCCCCGCCCCAATGGCCTCGCGCACAATGAGAAAGCCGGGATCGGACACGCCCGGCGTGCCGGCATCGCTCACCACGGCCAGGTGCTCGCCCGTGGCTTGCAGCTCCTGAATCAGCTGCTTGACTTTGCCGTGCTCGTTGTGGGCGTGCAGCGCGACGAGCGGCTGCTTGATGTCGAAGTGCTGCAACAGCCGCCCGGTGTGGCGGGTGTCTTCTGCGGCAATGCGGTCGGCGGAGCGCAGGGTCTCCAGCGCGCGCAGGGTGATGTCGTCGAGGTTGCCAATGGGCGTGGGCACGAGGGTGATGGGCATGGCTTTTGAAAAGCGAGAAGATACGCATTGGCATGATTTTGTGGCCGGTTTCGTTATATTGATAGTGTAACCCCCGAATAAGATGCCAGCCACCAAGAGCCGCCAACACGCTTTTACGTTTGATGATGCCTTAGCTAAGGGCTTAAACCAGCGCATGCGCGCCGCCGATTTGCCGGTGCAGCCTGTGCGGGTGGGGTATCGCTTGCTGCCGGATTATTTCGGCGATGATGTCGTGAATGTGCTGATTGTTCTGCCGAAAGATTTCGTTGCCGAACAAATATTAGAAGGCGTGTTATCTCCAGTCAATCGCCTTATTTGGGACTGGATGTATGAAGAGTTTCCCAACTGGTTGCCTTTGGTGTCTACTGAAATTGAGAACTCATGAGCATTCAGAACAATTTACTTTATGCTCATGAGTTGTGGGACGTTGCCAGAGCGTTACTGCAAACTTCTGATCAGAACGCGGCTTTACATGAAGCTCATTTTCGCCGCAGTATATCCACAGCTTACTATTCTGCTTTCCATTATATAACACAGGTTGGAAGTGCGTTACTCCTTGATCACGAACAGTCTAGCCTGTTTGCCAGCCGCGCTTTCAAACATAAACAAATCAGTAGTTTTCTAAGTCAGCAGTTGATGAGTCAGCGCATCAAAGATCCTAAGAACAAATATCTACACCATTTTTCCGCCGATGTTTTACCAGAAATTGCTGGGTTGGCACAATTATTTATAAATCTTCAGCAGCGCAGACATGAAGCAGATTATGACTTTCAAGCAACTATACGCTACTCTGATGCAATGTTAAGCTTGGATCAAGCGGATACTTTCTTGAAAAACTACCGTCAACTCCTCACCCACCACCCCGACGAGCTGAAGACACTCACCGGCATTCTGCTGTTTCGCGATATTTCGGTGGTGCTGTAGAACCTAACGACCACTCGGCGTGGGCACGAGGGTGATGGCCATGGCGGGAAGTTAATCAGTTCGCTCAACAATCCAGGTCATGAGGTGTTGCTCATCTACGAACGTCTAGCTATGTGGTTGGTCTTCACTGTCGGTATCGACACTTTTGCGTTTGGCTCTGCTCACTCAGAGGCTAGCGCTGCGTGATGCTCAGCGTATTACAGCTTGACGCTGACGAACCGACGTGAGCTTTATGGGATCGTGGCAGATAAAAAATATCTTAGAGACTGTCCAAGATCAACTTAGGGAATTTAAAAAACTGAGCTTCAGTT
>CAZTEZ010000566.1:0-1630 GCA_964611815.1 uncultured Bacteroidia bacterium
GTGTAGTGCGGCAGGTAGTGGTTGACGCGCAGCTGGAAGCCGTAGAGGCGCCCCTGATTCGCGGTGCTGAAGATGGCTTTGTACAGGTCTTTGTCCTCCATCATCAAGTCCATCTCGCCGTCGGGCGATAGGTTGAGCACGAGGCCTTCGGTGTCCACGATCTTCTGCATGGCGTTGCGCATCTTGATGATGTCGTCGAACGAGAGGCGTTTCGTGCCAGCGCCATCGTCTGCGCCGGTGCTACCGAACACAGGCGTGTTGGCGGTGTCTGTAGTTGGTGCCCAGCTCCATGCCGCGCGCTGCTCCATATAGCGACGAATCGCGCGGCGGTGGCCTTCGACCACGCTCTCGCGCTTGTTGTACGAGAGCTGCTTTTCCTCAAGGTTGCGGATGATGGTGTTCTCGGTGTCGATGGTGCCCAAGAGCAGCTCGACGTTGGTGTCGGTGCGGGTGGCACTGGCAACCGGGAAGCTGTTGTTGTTCCACAGCGTGTCGGGGTCTGCACCCACGTCTGCGAGGTTGATCTTGTCGCCATTCACGAACTCGCTCATATCGCGCGAATCCATCATAAAACTGTGCTCGGGTGCCCAAGGTTTGAGCAGGATTTGATCCAGCCAATATTCTTTAATCAGTCCCATTGTGTGTTTTCGTTAAGGGGTGTTGAATGTGGATTGAATGCCACCACTGTAGCGGCAAAGCGGAGTGGATTACTTCGTGAAAGCGCCTTTGCGACTTTGGATGTAAGCCGCCTCCAGCTGCTTGAAACGCTCGGGCTCGTTCTGCTGCATGGCCTCCAGTGCTTTGGGGTCTTTTTCAGACCAGTCGAGCACTGACCACGTGCTGCGGTCTTCGGTGGGCTGGCCGCTGGGCGTGGGGTTGGTTTTGCTGGCCACCTTTTCTGCAGGCTGCTTTGCCTGTAGTTGCTTTTGGGCAAACTCCAAATCGTTTTTGGCGATACCCAGCCACTTCTCGCGATCAGTCGCATCAATGCGTCCCTCGGCCAGTGCCGTATCCACCAACTCCGTGGCGGCCTTGTCGGCTTTCTCGGCTTGGGCTTTTTCAAACGCAGCGACTTTGGCTTCGAGCGCTTTGTTGTCTGCTTCGAGCTTCGCCACAGCGTTCAATCGGTTTTCAATGTCCGTTTCGGAGGGGTCGCCACTCATACCGAGGGCTTTGGTTACGATAGCTTTCAGGCTCATGTCCGTAGGGTTGGGGGTGTGATGGTCTATGTATTGATAATTCAGAAAGGCGAAGCCGGGCGCGGCGGCAGTCATGGCAGCCGCGTCCTCGGGGGTCTTCAGTTTGTCGCTTTGAATAATGCCATCGATAAAGCCCATAGCAAGGGCTTCTTCGGGGCGCATCCACGTCTCGTTGCGCATCATGCGTTCGAGGCGTTTGTTGGGGATGCCGGTGCGTTCGTAGTAAATGTCCAGCAGCTGGTCGCGGCTTTGCAGCAGCATATCGCTCATGTTTTTGAGCGCCTCCCAGTCGCCGTCTGTGATCATCCACGGGTTGTGGATCATCATCATACCGTTGCGGTGCATTTTGATGGTGTCGCCAATCATGGCGATGACACTGGCCATGCTTGCGCACAGGCCGTCAATCACCACATCGATACCCACGCCGCGGG
>CAZTEZ010000567.1:0-1630 GCA_964611815.1 uncultured Bacteroidia bacterium
TGCTGACGCTCGCCGAGTAGCGGTCGCGATGGTCGGCGTTGGCAGGGGTGGTGTTAATCAGGAAGGTGCTGCTGTCGACGAATGCGATTTCGCTCACCGGGTCGTTCGTGCGCGAGTAGTTGAGGCTGAGGTTGTACTTATACAAGAAATCGACCTCCAGCCCGAAGGTGTGCGTGCGTGTAGGAAGCAGATAGGGGTTGCCGAATTCGATGCGCAGGCTGTCCACCACGCGCACAAAGGGGTCGAAGTTGTCGAACGAGGGTCGGTCGATGCCCGCGCGGTACGAGAGTGTGAAGTTGAGCTTCTTCGAGGGCTTGAGGATAACACTCGCCGAAGGGAAGGGCAGCACGTAGCTGGAGTCGATAAACTGGCGCTCGAGCGAATTGCTGTAGCCGTTCAGGTAGGTGTATTCGGCGCGCAGACCACCACGCATGCCGATTTTGCCCCAGTCTTTCGTCATCTCTGCGAAGGCCGCGCCGATGAGCTCGTCGTAGTCGTAGCTGTTCGAGAGCGACGAAATCTCGCGCCAGCCGCCCTCGCGCAGTTCGTTTTGGTCAAAGGCCTTGTTGTTGCGCAAAAAGCTGAACGACCCACCGACGCTCCACTTCAACGTCTGGTCCGCAGATTTGTGCTCGTAGCTCGTGCGCAGCTCGGCGATGTTGGGGCGGTCGTCTTCCTCGTTGCGCCGGGCGAACTGGCTGGTATCGTTGGTGGCTGGTGCGGTGAAAAAGCTCTCGAACTCGCTGGTGTTGTCGCTGACTTTCAGCCGATAGTTCAGGTTGATCTCGAAGACGCTGTTGTTCGTGTCGGTCTCCCAAATGTAGTTGGCGAACGCGCTGTTGTTCAGCCAGGTATACTGCCTTTCGCTGTCCTGGTTTTGTCGGGTGTCAATTTGGCCAGCTGTGCGGTAGATCGACTCGCTCATGCTCTTGCTGCTGCCCACACTGCCATAGCCACGCACGCCGGTCGTCAGTTTGTGTCGGTCGTTGAACCGGTAGGCCGATTTGATGGTGCCGTAATACCAGTTGTAGAGGCTGGTGCTTTCGTAGCCCTCCGAAAAGCTGCGTCGGGTTTCATCGGTGGTCTCGCCGGTTTCGTCGCTGTAGCTGAAGCTCTCCCGCAGCGTATTGCTCACGTTCGCTGATAGCGAGAACTTGTCCTTTTTCACATTCAGCCCCAGGCCCAGTCGGCCGTTGGGATTGCCCTGGGTGTTGCTGCCACCGCTGGCGTTGATGGTCATTTGGTAGCCCTGCAGGTGGAAGTCTTTGGTGTAAATCTCGATGACACCGTTAGCGCTGCCCTGGGCGCGGTACTTGGCCGGCGGGTTGGTCAGGATTTCGATGCGCTCGACCTGATCGGCGGGGATGGCCTTCAGTTCGTCAGTAGAAATAATCGGCTGGCGGTCGACCAGGATCAGCGGGCTGCCCCGGCCGATGATCTCGATGCGCTGGTCGTCGGGCGAGGTCAGGCGGGGCGAGGCTTTCAGCACGTCGAAGAGCGACGTGAGCGTCTCGAGTTCGGTGCCCTGCACCTCGAACGAAATGCCGTCGATGGTGCGCACATAGGCCGGGCGCTGGTAGCGGATTTCCGCACCTTCGACCTCGAGCGTGCGCAGTTTAATTTTGCCCAG
>CAZTEZ010000568.1:0-1613 GCA_964611815.1 uncultured Bacteroidia bacterium
GGCAACTCTGCCCCGCTCAACGCTGTGCTGGATCAGGTGCGGCAGGTGGCACCGTCGCGGGCCACTGTCATGCTCTACGGAGAAACGGGCACCGGCAAGGAACTCATCGCGCAAATGGTGCACCAGAACAGCGACCGCTCACGGGGGCCGTTCGTGCCCGTTCACTGCGCGGCCATTCCGGCTAACCTGCTCGAAAGCGAGTTGTTCGGCCACGAGAAAGGCGCGTTCACCGGTGCTGTTGCAAGGCGCGAGGGACGTTTCGAGGCGGCAAATGGCGGCACGGTGTTTCTCGACGAAATCGGCGAGATCGACGCGCAAACGCAGGTCAAACTGCTACGATTTCTGGAGACCCGCGCCTTCGAGCGCCTCGGAAGCGGCAAGACGCAGACCGTCAACGTACGCGTGGTCTGCGCGACCCACCGCGACCTGAAGCAACGGGTAGCCGAGGGCGCGTTTCGCGAGGACTTGTTTTACCGGCTCAATGTGATTCCCATTCACCTGCCCGCCTTGCGGGAACGGCCCGACGACATTCCGCTGCTGCTCACCCATTTTTTCGAGCAATTCGCGCGTGAGAACGGCGTCGAAACCCCACGGCTGACGCCCGGAGCCGTGCGCGTGCTCTCGCAGTATCCGTGGCCGGGCAACATTCGGGAATTACGCAACTTTTGCGAAAACCGGGTCGTGCTGCGGAGGGGGGCGGAAATCACCGAGTATGACCTCGACGAACGCTTCCACCAGACCGAACCGGGAGCCCACGCTGCCGCTCCGGCAAGCCTGGAAACCAATCAAGGGCCGATGACGCCGCCAAGCAGCCCGCTGTCGAAATCCGAGAACGAAAAGCGGCTGATTCGCAAGGCCCTCATTGAAACCGGGGGCAACCGCACCCACGCCGCCCAGTTGCTCGGCATCAGCCGCCGAACGCTTCACCGTAAATTGGTCCAGTGGCCCGAACTCGACAGCTGATCTGATGGCTGAGCAAGCGCAGTCCTTCCGCGCGTTCTGGCGTCGCCATCGACTGATCCTGTGGCCGCTGTTCGTTTTCTCCGCCATTTGGATTGGCTCGTTTCTGGCAGACCCCGGACGCAAGGAGCTGTTCTCACCCGCCTACTGGCGGGCCATGGGCAAGGTCGGAGAAGTGTTTCGCCTCGTGAAAACGGTTCATGTGGACGGGGGCAATGACTACGCAGCGCTGGCGGACAGTGCGGTTGAAGGCACACTGAACAGCCTCGATGCCCATTCGGCCTATTTCCACAAAAAGCGGTTTCAGCAGTTCGAGGACGACACCAACCAGCATTACGTCGGTATCGGTATTCAAATACAAAAGGTTAACGGTCGCGTCGTCGTCATGGAGGTCTTTGAGGCGAGCCCGGCAGCCGAAATGGGCCTGCGTCAGGGGGATCGCATCGTGCGTGTTGAGGACACCGACACGCGGGAAGCCACGCTGCAAGCCGTTGTCGATCTGCTCCGTGGCGAGCCCGGAACGACGGCCCGGCTGAGCGTGTTCCGGCCTGAAATCATTGCCGAACTGGATTTCGAGATTCCTCGCGAACAGGTGACCTTCCCAATTGTCCGCGAGGTATCGGTGGATGCCGAACAGATTGGCTACCTCGAAC
>CAZTEZ010000569.1:0-1610 GCA_964611815.1 uncultured Bacteroidia bacterium
CTTTCCCACGTTCAGGACCCCGATGCACCTCCCGCTGGTGAGAAATGCGGGCTAAATCTCTTTCAGCTAAGCTCGCGTTGACCCCGCAAATGACGTATGAAATGTTCCTGTTCTCACTCTGAATAGACCAAAGCGTTTGCCAAAATGTAATAAAGTCACCGTGCCAATGGTGATCCTGCTGTGCAAGAAAAGAAATATATTCGACTTCATCAAAAAAGAGCAGGCAACGAGCTTGCTTTGATGCCGTTGAGGCACAAATACGAAAGAAACGGCTAGCATCTTGCCCCCGCCTCGGCGCTTTTATGGAAGCCAACTTACAAAGTTCGGTGCCAATGTAAAAGAGCAACTCGTCACAGCTCTTTTGACGAACACTGGGATTTTTACAGTCAACATATAAGCATGTTGCGATTTTGTTTTCTTCAAGGTGCCGTTTTGCCTTAAAGAGTAAGGATGTTTTTCCTGTTTTTCGAAGTCCAAATACACCGCGATTTTCACCGCGACGAGCTGCTTCAGCAATTGAGTGCACCTGTTCACGACGGCCAAAGAAATAGAGGTCGTTAGCGATTGGTAGTCTATTATCAAACAAATCTTGCTGAAAAAGATATTTTGCTATTGAGTTTCTGAGGTACCAACTATCAACGCGCGATTTTTCAATTAATTCATTTGAGTGTATTGGGACAGCTATACGCGGAATCGGGCTTGTTGAAGAATAGTAGCTCACAAAGTCTTCTACATCTGGACTAGGGCTCGCAACTATAAATAGGCTGTTGTCTACGCGACCTTTATATGGGTCTTCGAAGAGAATTTGATTAATTGCTTGGATTGCGCGTGGCTCAACCATTTCGTAGCTGCTTAAAAAGAATGCAATCTCGAAACTGAAGCCAAATGTTTCTTTCATGAATTTCTCAGGGCCAAGTATAAAACAAGAAAGTTCAGTATTATGCGCTCGTCGCTTACGAGCCCAATTGATATCAAAGCCATTACACAGCGCTTTAGCAAGAGGTTGTTCTTCGATGTGTCTTTCGAAGTGAACGCCCGATGCATCTGGTTTGATGTGGCCCATCGTTGTTGCCTTCGTACGAAATCAAGAGTTTTTGTGAGGGCGCCTTCGAGGTCTCGAAATCAGTGTCCAGCGATGCATGTCGCCTTATCCGCCGTCGTAACCTCCTCGTCGTACAGCCTGAGCCATCCCAGATTGCACAACAAGGAGATAAACAGGACACCTGACACCGCTGCTCCTCGTGTGAGGTTCTGGCTGCGGGTCAACCTGCCGCTTGGTTGGCCCAATGGTGGTGGTCGGCTTGGATGACTTTTGGGGAAGGCTCACGGCGGCGTTCTCCTGCTCATGTCGCCGCGCTGACGATCCGGGTCGCGCCTGCTGCCGAGCTTGGTCGCGAGCCCCAGCGCCGGTGTGACGAAGGCGAAGGGCAGCCTCGAATTGACAGGCCTTGCCAACTTCTGCGATCCGGTATCAAGAAGAGTAATAGATGGCAACGATGAACGTGTCGGTGCCCGACTCGATGAAGGATTGGCTCGAGGACCAGGCGAAGAGCGGGCGCTACAGCAACGCGAGCGACGACGTGCGCGAGCTGATCCGCAGGGACCAGGAC
>CAZTEZ010000570.1:0-1605 GCA_964611815.1 uncultured Bacteroidia bacterium
CGGGAGGTCAGTTTTGAGCTGGCACACGGACAGCGCCTGTGCATCGTTGGGCAGAGCGGCACCGGCAAATCGGTGCTCATGCGTATCCTCACGGGTTTGTTGGCGCCAACCAGCGGGCGCATTTGGTACGATGACATCGAGGTGTCAGCCTTCAGTGAGCCCGATTGGCTGCGCTTTCGCGAACGCTTCGGCATGGTCTTTCAGGAGCCCGCGCTCTTCGATAGCCTCAACGTTTTTGACAACATTGCACTACGCTATCTGGAGCATGGCGGGCTTGAGGGTGAGGCGTTGAAATCTCGTGTGCAGGAAGCTATAGCTGCCGTTGGCCTGCCGGAGCGGGTGCTGGAGCAGTTTCCGGGGGCACTCTCTGGTGGCATGCAGAAGCGCGTGGGCATCGCCCGTGCGATCTTGCACCGACCGGAGTTCTTGTTTTACGACGAGCCCACCAGCGGGCTCGACCCCATCAATGCCGACCGCATCGACGAGTTGATTCTGCAGCTCGCGGGCGATGATACCTCCAGCATCATCATTACGCATGACATGGAAAGCGTGCGGCGCATCGCCACGCACGTGCTTATGCTGCACGAATCTGACGTGTTATTTTTCGGCGAAACCGACGAGTTTCTGGACAGTAAGGCTGACCACATCCAGGCGTTCATGGCCAGAACACGGGTTGCTTAGCCTGTGACATCTTCGCCAGTCGCAAGCTTAATCAGCTCATCAACAGCCTGTTTCGCGTTATTGCGGATGTCCTTCACACTGGCCTCCATCATGTAGCAAGGCGCGGTGACGATCTTGTGCGTCGTATCCACGTGCACTTCGCGCACCGTCTTCTCGATAGCTTTCGCGCCAATACTTTCCATGCCACCGCTGATGCCGCCGATGTCATAAGGCGATGCCTCCTGGGTGGTGCCAACCGTCAGCTCAGCGTGTATATCGCTGCCTTCCAGAGCTTTGGCAACGACCGTCGGGCCCATGCAAAGTGCCGCAACGGGCTTGCCCGCCTTCAGGAAAGCGAGAATCAGCTTTTTAACGTCCTCGTCAATCGGGCCATCCGGGCCACTCACGGCCCACTGGTTCAGGTTTTTGGCGGCACCAAAACCGCCCGGAATCACCAGGCCATCTAAGCTGCTGACATCGGCTGCCGTGACGGGCTCCACTTCGCCGCGTGCAATACGCGCCGATTCTACGAGCACGTTACGCGCCTCACCCTCAGCGGGTTCGCCTTTCGTATGGTCGATCACGTGCAGCTGATCCTTGTCGGGCGCGTAGCACTTGTAGCTGTGCCCGGCCTCGTCGATGGCCAGCAGCGTGAAGACTGCCTCGTGAATCTCTGATCCGTCGTAAACGCCTGAGCCGGCGAGCAATACACCAAAAGTCATAGGGATAGGGGGTTGAGTTTAGGGACTATAATTTACAAAATCGTCTGTCGATTGTGAAACAGGCTAGGAAGAATCGGGGTTCAGGATTTGCTAGATTTACGCCACACGATAAGCCTATGGATCGCGAACAAGCCCAGCAGAAAATCGATGCGCTGACCGATGAGTTGCAGCGCCACAATTACCTGTATTACGTGAAAGCGGCACCGGAAATTAGCGACCGAGA
>CAZTEZ010000571.1:0-1605 GCA_964611815.1 uncultured Bacteroidia bacterium
GTCTCAGGTAGGGATCGACCACCGGGCGATCCGCAACGCGGCAGGGCTAGGAGTGATCCGCAAAACGGCCCGTTCGGTGACCGGGCCCTACCCTCGCTGCCGATCTACCAGATGTCCGTTAGGGATAACGGACGCTACCTAAGGAACAGCAGCGATCGGAGGTAATGGGCGTTGCTGAAAGCGAAGTGCCATTCGCAGATTTTTCGAGCACGAGCACCGCTATGCTGAGCACGAGCACGACAAACAACGACAAGGCGAATCAATGGTCGGCTAAACGCCACAATTGTCCTTACGTTCCTCACCCTGCAAAGCCCAATTTCCCCGTATACACCACCGACGCGGACGCGCCTTACTTGGCGCGGATGTGGTCGTAGATGTTGAGGTAGTGCTGGCCGGGGACGTTCCAGGAGAAATCCGTCCGCATGCCGTTTTCGATGAGGTTGCGGAAGTGGTCGGGATACTGGTAGTAGCAGGCGATGGCGCGTGAGAGCGCACTCTCGACGCCGGGGTAGTCGTCGTTGTGGAAGACGTAGCCGTTGCGCTCGTGCAGGGCGCGGTCGCTGTAGTCCTTATCAAATACGGTGTCAGCAAGGCCACCCACGCTGCGGACGATCGGCACGGTGCCGTAGCGCATGGAAATGAGCTGCGTCAGGCCGCAGGGCTCGAAGCGGCTGGGCACGACCATCATGTCCGCCCCGGCGTAGATCAGGTGGGCAAGCTCCATGTTGAAGCCGACCTCGATGTGGCAGTCCTGATTGTCGTTCAAGTAATTCTTGAGCTGCCAGAAATAGTCGTTGATCGAGTGTTCCGGGCTTGAGCCGAGGAGCACAAACTGGGCCCCGTGGTTGATGCAGTAAAACAGCGCGTGGCGGACGAGATCGAGCCCCTTTTGCGGATCGAGGCGACCGATGAACGCCACAATGGGCTTCTCGTTGTCGGCAAGCCAAAGCCGCTCGCGCAAGGCGCGTTTGTTGTCGTATTTGGGCTGGAGGTTGTCTGCATTGTAATGGGCCGCGAGCTTGGCATCGGTCTCGGGGTTCCAAGTATCGTAGTCGATACCGTTGAGCACGCCGCCATACTTGACGCTGTGGGTGTGCAGGGTCGGCTCCAAGCCGAAGCCCTGGCCGAAATCCTTAGCCTCACCCGCGTGGCGCGGCGACACCGTTGTCGTGAAATTTGAATACACGATACCGCCCTTCATCAGGTTCAGCGCGGTCGCGTTGTGGTTGTCCAGCAGTCGCTCGTGGCGGCAGAAGTGCCCCCGGTTGCCGAGGCCGGTGATGTCGCAGATGTCGTGCCCGCAGATGCCCTGGTGGCGGAAATTGTGGATCGTGTAGACCACCCGGCTGTTGCCCATGCCGAGGTGTTGATAGATCTCGAACAGGAACACCGGCACGAGGCCCGTCTGCCAGTCGTGGCAATGCAGGATGTCCGGGCGCTTGCCGCTTTTCAGCAGAAACTCGCAGGCGGCTCGGCTGAAAAAGGCATAGCGCAGGACGTCGTCCTTGTCGCCGTAGAACTTACCCCGGTTGAAGAAATTGTCGTTGCTGTGCGGCTCGATAAAGAAGCACTTGCGCCCGTGAACGAAGCCAAAATAGACCGAGC
>CAZTEZ010000572.1:0-1603 GCA_964611815.1 uncultured Bacteroidia bacterium
TACGACCCGGCGCTGAAGCAGGCCCGACTTGATCTCGTCGAACGGACCGCCGCCGACACCGGCACACCGTGGACCTTCGTCCGCGCCGACATCGCCGACCAGGCCGCCGTTCAGCGCTGCTTTGCCAAACACGCCGTGGCCCGCGTCATCCACCTGGCTGCTCAGGCCGGTGTGCGCTACTCCTTGGAGAACCCGCACGCCTATGTGCGCAGCAACATTGTCGGCTTTACCAACGTGCTCGAAGCCTGCCGGCATGCCCAAACGCCGCACCTGACCTACGCCAGCACCTCGAGCGTCTACGGTGCGGTCACGGACATGCCGTTTTCCGAGCACCAGCCCACCGTGCACCCGATCCAGTTTTACGCGGCCACCAAGCGAGCCAACGAGCTGATGGCGCATGCCTACAGCCACTTGTTCCGCCTGCCGACCACGGGCTTACGATTCTTCACCGTCTACGGCCCCTGGGGCCGGCCCGATATGGCGCTGTTCCTGTTCACGCGTAAGATCCTTGCCGGCGAGCCCATCGAGCTCTTCAACGAAGGCCGCCACACGCGTGATTTTACTTACATCGACGACATCGTCGAAGGCGTCATCCGCGCCAGCGACCAGCCGGCCCAAGCGAACCCGAACTGGGACCCCGAGCAACCGGATCCCGCCACCAGCAGCGCGCCATGGCGGCTCTTCAACATTGGCAATAGCGCGCCGGTGCAGCTCACCGAGTACGTCGCGGCCATCGAAGCCGTGCTCGGCAAGAAAGCCATCGTTGAACTCAAGCCCCTTCAGCCTGGCGACGTCCCCGATACTTATGCGGATACTACCGAACTACAAGCAGCCGTCGGCTACCAGCCCACGACCCCGGTGGCCCACGGCGTTAAGGCTTTTGTGGACTGGTACCGCGCCTACCACGGATAGCTGGTATGCGCCATTCTTTAGTTGATGCCGCTGTATCGATGTTTTCACTGTACTTTTTGCCGAAAACGATAGCTCTTGGTTCATTCACGGATGTCCAGTCCTGATCTCATCATTCATATTGGCCTCGCAAAGTGCGGCAGCAGCACGCTACAGAGATCGGTCTTTCAACATGAGCAAGGCTATCTCGGAACAGCGCCAGGCCTAGACTCCGACTCAAACCTCGCGAAGCAGCTGCAGCACTGTACGCCTTTTGGAGGCAGGCAGACTATCGATGAGCGGGGCCTAGCTCGATGGGTAAGCAGGGTCCAACAGCTTCACGCCGAGCGGTGGCCCCACCTGGACAGGGTCATTCTGAGCAATGAAATGCTTTCGTCGGCCTGTCGAACGAACGACCGGCCCGTCCTGAAAGTGCTTCAACTGCTGAACAAGGGCGTTTGGCCGGGAAGAGTCCGGGTCGTTGTAGTCTTGCGGAGCCAAGCGACCCGCATAGCGTCACATTACGCTCAATCTAGCGCGAGCAACCCACGTGCAAATCAGGCTGACTTCGAAAGGGCCGTTAGAACCATTTTGACCAATGGTCGACAATTGCGTTTGCTTGACTATTCTATCTGGATTAGAGGTTTGCATAACATTTTAGGCTCCGAGAACACGCTGCCACTCTTTCTCGAACAGACCGATTCGAGCGGCTTCT
>CAZTEZ010000573.1:0-1598 GCA_964611815.1 uncultured Bacteroidia bacterium
GCTTTCGTTCTCAGGTTTTCTTATTGGGCTGTCTAAATTTTGGGGGGCATTACAACTATTACCTTTCTGTCAGTATAAATATCCAGCAAAACATTAGCTGCAACCGGACCAGTTTTACTCGTTCGGAGTGGCTCCTCCTCTAGTACCTTTGAAACGAATACGCCGAATAATCGTGAAACTTCACGACTACTTTCTGTATTAGCTCGTTGACGCAACTCTGCTAGCTGTTGTGTTAATGTTTCAAAATGAATTTGTTCAGTCGACATATTCTTTAGAAGCAAGTGGGTGATCCAGGGCAGTCTGGTTCTTCATGGCTGTCAGCTTATATTTCCCCTAGCAATAAAACCTCACATTCATCAAACTCATCTGCAGTTTCAAAAGCAATTTTATCATATAACGAATCCGAGAGTTCTTTTATTAGTACCACCCCAGGTGGGTCAGATTTACAAGCGAAAAAATTGGCGACAGCACGAAAGTCTGACCATGACGTGAAAGGGCTATCGATATCGCCAGCATTATGCTCGTCTATCAACTTAAGAGTCGCCACTGAACCCCTTTCAACACTCATTTTCGCATAATTTCTTGGCTTTACCAAAAGCTTTGTAGCATTCTTATAAGCAGGGTGCGTCCTGGCCACTCCTCGAAATAGTTTCTTCGCCATAGTAACAGATGCTTTTGATTAAGCAGTCCCTACTTATCCGTTCCCCGCCCACGCGTCAGCAAGTAAATCACAAAGCCCACCGCCAAAGTCGCGGCGCTGAAGAGCGGCACCTCGCCTTTGATCTCGTTGTTCTGGAAATCGTAGACCGAGAATACGATGAGCCACAGGCCCAGCAGCAGAAACAGCAGCGGCGTGATGGGGTAGAGCGGGACTTTGTAGCCCTCCGGCTTGCCGCTTTGTATGCGCTTGAGGAAGACGCCCAGCACCGTGAGCACCGAGAACACGCTGAGCGTGAGGCCGATGTACGTGAAGATCACCATCACGTTGCCGTAGGCGATCATCCCGAGCGTGACCACCAGCTGCACCGCCAGCGCGACCCAGGGCCCACCGCCAGCTGATTTGTGCGCGAGCGATTTGAAGAAGCGGAAGTCTTCGCCGATGGCGTGGTACACGCGCGGACCGGCCATCACCATCGAGCTCGCCGACGAGATGAGCGCAAAGGCAATGAGCCCCTGCATGATTTTGCCCCCCGTGTCGCCGAAAATCTGGTTGGCCACAATGCCCGCAAAGTCGCCCTTACCGGCGATGACCTCCGGGCCCGAGACGTTCAGGAACACGTAGTTGATGATGATGTAGAGCACCGCCACTAGCAGCGTGCCTAAAAACAGCGCCAGCGGCACGTTGCGTGTCGGGTTTTTGATTTCGCCGGTCATATAAGCGGCGGCGTTCCAGCCGCTAAACGCGAAGAACACCAGCGCGAGCGTCACGCCGAAGCCCGCCGTGGCGATGAGGTTCCAGTCCTCGCCGCTGGGGATGATGTTGATGTCGCGGGTCTCGGGTGCGAAAAACAGCCCGGCGATGATGAACACCACCAGCAGCGCGACTTTCAGGAGCGTAAACACGTTCTGCACCGCCGCGCCTTTTTTCACGTTAAACG
>CAZTEZ010000574.1:0-1567 GCA_964611815.1 uncultured Bacteroidia bacterium
ATTGTCGCCAATGCTCATGAAAGGCACATGCCTTTAGCTCGCGATCTGTCTTCGCCGGAGCATTCGCGATTTCACTACCAGCGTGTGCATGACGAAAGTCGATGAATCCTTGACATTGAATGTGTTGGACGCGACGCCCGTGTCACCAATCGTTCCACCAGTGAAGTAAATTCTCGGAGGGACGTCTACAATCCGGATCAACCTCCACGAGATTGCCCCCAGTTGAATCGAAATACTGCGCCCATTCTCCCTGCGAGACCTGTTCCCCTTCTGGCGACCAAAAGGTTGTCTGGTACGTTCTCTGGCCTGGCACGCTTTCGTAGCTCTTCCGGCCGTCGGGGTAGTAACGGACAGCCCTGATGAACTCATATTTCAGAAAGAAGGTGCGACGTTCCCACAACTCGTACCCGCAACTGCCATCAGGATAGCGACCTATCGTCACAAACGGACGGGTCCACCAACCGTAGAGGCCGCACAGGCCAGTGACAGCAACGGCAACCAAGGCAACCGTGATCAATAGCGAGCGCAGGCTGAATCTAGTTTTGTGGATGTACTTCATAGAGTGTGCGGACCTGCAATTCCATTGAACGTCGACCGACGCCCATGCATCGTTAACGGCCTCCTCTGACGTCAACGCTGAGCTGCGGTTGTCACTTGGGGCAATTACCGGTGCATGCCTTTCGTGGTGATCCATATCCGCCCCCTGGCTCAAACGCATTGCGAATAGACGGGCCAAGGTTTTGAATATTACTCTGCCCGACCGTTCGGCACGCCGTGCGGGCAAGATTCACGCTATCCGATGTAAAATCCTCGAAGATGGGGATCGCCACGCTCGGCGACCAATGCGGTAGGAATGAGGGCCCCCAAGCGATCGAAAGACCCTCAACAAACACGGAATTCGTAGCAGGTCCCGTTTCGGCTTTGCCGACTTGGACGCAAGTCTCGGTACAGCAATTGTTGGGTGGTTGTATCCCACCCATGACACTCGGGCTGCAGCGATATGTCATTGTCACGGATCGTCGGTAAAAGCAGGTTAGAGTAAAGACCATGTCTTGGTGCGTCGTCTGATCAGGCGATATGATGCTGAATCGGGCCGTCTTACTGGCCCCCATATCTACCAGTTGCCATCTGGTTGCGCTGAGCTGAGATTCTCTCGTGCAGACGCCGCGTTGGCCATAAGCATCAACTCGATTTATCGGCGACACCGCCACATAGGCCAAGATGTTACCGCCACCCATGTACCCCACCGGATCCCAACTTCCGAACCGCCCCAGCTGCCCGTGATAATACCGATGCCGGTAGTAATACAGTCCCGTTCCACGATCGAACCTTCTGCCTGTATAAGCATACTCAGCATTGTAACTGGAGGCACTACGAATATTCGACCAGGTCGCATCGTAGATGGTTAGTACCCCGTATGGGCTGTACGTATACCGCTCGAGGGCGTTTCCGCTGGTGTCGACGAGCGTGGTGATGTTGAAATTCGCGTCGCCCAGGTAGTAAATCCGCTGGTCGTCGCAAGTGCCATCGGCATCCGTGTTTCCACGAGCGCAGTACCGGCGCGTCG
>CAZTEZ010000575.1:0-1565 GCA_964611815.1 uncultured Bacteroidia bacterium
CCGCATGCTAGGTGTTGTGGGAGGGGTCCCGGGTGACCGGGCCCCTATCCCGATTGCGATGGTTCGCCAGCCGCCTGACAGGTTCTCGTTTGATTAACTATTACGACAGCACTGTTAGTCTTTGCTGCGAACATCGAAGCACTTGACGTCTTGGTCGTTCCTGAGGTAGAGCCGACCGTCCGCAATCGCTGGGAAAGTCCAGACATAGTCGCGGCCCATCGTTTTGCCGGTGGGGGCAATCGCATGAAAGCGCCCAGTCTCTTCGTAGCCTTCAGGTGATAATTTTGCGGAAATGAAGTCGCCAGTTTCGCTCAATATCAGATAGGCACCATTCACCTTTAGCAAAAAAGCAGTCCCGTGAGCTGCACCGCGACCGCGCGAAGAGCCCGTTGTCGGTAACGCGGATTGCCATAAACGTTCGCCATCGCTGCCTCGAGCGCACACTAGAGCGCCTGTGCTAATATCTGCACCGTACAAATGCCCGTTGTCGAAGATGGCTGAACTTGTTGCCAGATACACCCCTGTCTTTGGCGATCCGCGCCACAAAACGTCAGCCAAAGGCTTATCACTGTGGAGTCGGAACATCGCGCCTACACGTCCCTCGCCACCCGCGTAAAGCAAGTCACCATCTTTTATAGGCGGCAGGATCGACATCCCGTAATCAGGCTTCAGTTTCTCTTGCCAGTAAACACGCCCCGATTCTGGATTCACGCTGGTGAGCTTTTCAGGATCCCACACCAACAACTGATCGACTCCGCCGTGCGTGATCACGCTGGGCGGGCAGTATCCGATTTCTTTTGCGTCGAGTGCCCGCCATTTCTCGCGGCCCGTCATAAGATCGAACGCAACGACAAGGCTTCCCGAACCACCCACCATGCAAATCAGAGTATCGCGATAAACCAATGGCGACGCAGCGTGGCCCCAAAGCGGAGTACCGGCCTGGTACTCATCCTGAAAGGATCGTCTCCACTGCTGGGTTCCAGACTTAGCGTCTATGCACGTCAAGTCACCCTCAGCGCCAAGAATGTAGACGAGACCCTGATGCACGGTGGGAGTCGCGCGAGGTCCGCTGCCGTAGGAGACGGAGTAGGAGCGATCGGATTGATGCTTCCACAATTCCGCGCCAGTCTCAGCGTCGAAGCATAGCAAACGCTCCTGCCCGGTCAGCTTATCACGGCTTCCGGCGTTGTTCGTCACCTTACCCGTGGCCTTGACATAATCGAAAATGTAAACCCGACCATCGGCAATTGCCGGACCCGAGTAGCCCAACGAGATACTCTGCCGCCAGAGCAACTTTAGGCCGCCATCAGGAATAACAGTTGCAATGTTCGCTTCCATCACCACGCCGTCGCGTGTCGGACCATTCCACTGAGGCCAGTCATCCGCGTTGGTCCCTAGCGAAAAAGAAATTGCAACAACGAAGGATGCGATGGCGGCAAGCAACAGTGTACGAGTGTAGAGCATTGTAAGTTTTCAAGTAAAACTAATTACGAGTTCCTAACATCAGACGTGCAGGTATTGGCGAACAAAACGAAAACTAATAACGAAAAAACGAATTGCGATCT
>CAZTEZ010000576.1:0-1559 GCA_964611815.1 uncultured Bacteroidia bacterium
AGGTGCACCTGAACAAGGACGTGAAGGTGAAAGTCCCGCGCGAAGACAAGAAGACGCGCGAGCGCCAGGCCGCACAGGAGAGCGCCATCGAAGACGTGGAGTTTGAGGAGATCCGGGACGAATGACTCACAGCCTTGGCACCGAAACCTACAATCACTGCGCAACAGCCCGCAAAATCTAGCGTTATGTTTACTTTAGTGGCGCAAGCTTTGCGCCCAACATCTGCCTTGCTTCTACTGCCTATGTCTCTGTTTCGTAGCATTGTGCCGCTTCTGATTTGTGTGTTGCTCCTGCCTGTAAGTGCCTGGGCACAAGGCGCCTACTCCGGCGAAGATTACTTTGAGGGTACGATTGAATACCGCTTTTACGTGGGTGGTAAAGAGGGTGAGATTCTAAAAGAATTGAACCCTATTGACTTCATGAACTTTCACATCAGCGAGGGGAACTACATCGTTCACCTTTATGGGCGGGCGGTCACTAATCCCAAGCAGATTGCGAAGCCCTTTGCCACTACGCGGGTGTTTCTCGCCGATTCGAATCAGATGTACCTGGTCGACCCCCGCAACACGCGCTATTTCGTTGAGGACGGTTACGAGCCAAAGGACGACATGCCGCCACCGGCTATCCCGACCGGCGATTCCATGCTGATTCTCAATCAGATGTGTGCAGAGTACAAGGTAGAGAAGGAGAACGACACGATTCTGTACTACGTCAGCGACAACTTCCGTGCCAACACTGCTTACTTCCCGGATTCCACCAATGCCCGAGCCAATTTCCTGACCTACGGCCTGCAGGGGCGCATTCCGCTGATGACGATCCGCCGCAACCCCGACCGAACGATCAAAGTGAAAGCCACGAACGTCCACCGGCGCGAGCTGGATAAAGAGCAGTTTCTGATCCCCAAGAATTTCAAGCGCGTCGAAAAGGACTACCGGCGCTGGTGACCCGCGCTTAATACCAGCACTTACCTACGGATAAACTTCCGACCGGGTATCTGTTCGACCAGTCCTTTAAATTCCAGTGAGAGCAACGGCTGCATGAGGTCTGAGACATTGGTTTTCAGTTCATCAGCTAGTGCATCGAGTGTTTTACCGCGCCCGTCAAGCAGGTTGATAAGCTTCTGTTCGCTGGCCGATAGCGGCATGTCAATCTTCAGAAAGCCGCTTGCGGTGCGGGGCTTTACTTCGCCTTCCGGCTGGTCGGGCTCAATGAGGCCGAGGTCGATGAGCACCTCGCGCGGATCGGTGACGAGCTTCGCTATTTGATCGCGAATGATGTGGTTGCATCCCGCTGAGGACGGCCGTCCGATTTCGCCAGGCACGGCGTAGACTTCGCGGTTTTGGTCGAAGGCAATTTTGGCGGTGAGCAAAGCCCCGCCAGTCTTTTTCGCTTCTATCACCACCACCGCCTGGGCCATGCCGGAGATGATGCGGTTGCGCTGCGGGAAATGCTTCGCGCTCGGGCGCGAATGTGTGAAGTACTCGGACAAAATCGCACCCTGCTGTACCATTTTGCGGGCTTGTTCGGTGTGTCGCTCGGGGTAGATGCGGTCGAGCCCG
>CAZTEZ010000577.1:0-1557 GCA_964611815.1 uncultured Bacteroidia bacterium
GGCTGCAGCGGTGGGCGTTGGCGCGCGCAGATCAGCGACGAAATCTGCGATCGTAAAATCCGTTTCATGGCCAATAGCCGAGATGACCGGCACCGGGCAGTTGAAAATCGCATGCGCCAGACGCTCGTCGTTAAAGCACCAGAGGTCCTCCATGCTGCCCCCGCCCCGCGCGAGTAGCACCACATCCAAATCTTCGATCTGTTGCACCAGCTCAAACGCACTTAGCAGCATCGGCACAGCAGCGCTGCCTTGCACGGTGGCCGGAAAGAGCAGCACTTCAGCCGCTCGATACCGCCGGTTGAGCGTATTCAGGATATCGTGCAGCACCGCGCCCGTTTGCGAGGTGATGACACCAATGCGTTTTGGAATAGATGGCACTTCGCGCTTATGCATCTCATGGAACAGCCCGGCTGCTTCCAGCTTGGCCTTCAGCTCCAAAAACTTACGGTACAGCTCGCCCAAACCTGCAGGGCGCACTTTCGTGACCTGCATCTGGTACTGCCCGCGCGGTGCATACACTTTAATGCTGCCCGTCAGGATGACATTGTCGCCTGTATCGAAGTCGTTGTAGTCGTTTTTGTAGACGTGCTGGCGAAACATCACCACACTCAGCTGGCTGTCCTTGTCTTTGATCGAAAAGTAATAATGCCCACTCCGATGGCGCGTCAGATTCGAGATTTCGCCCTGCACCTCAATGTGTTGCAGCATGGGCTCGCTCTCCAGCACGTTCCGCACCATGCCGTTGAGCTCACTGACGGACACCACATGCTCGTCAGAGAACGCCTCATCGGCATAGGGGTTCGTGAACGCCATGGGCCTCAGGCGTTTGACTTAGCCGTTTGATACAGCGCCTGGGCAATCTGCACGGTGTTCGTGGCAGCGCCCTTGCGGAGGTTGTCGGCGACGATCCAGAGGTTCAGCCCGTTAGCGATGCTCTCATCGCGACGGATGCGCCCCACGAAGGTTTCGTTTTTGCCGTGCGCGTTGATCGGCATCGGATAGTGGTTGTTTTTCGGGTCGTCTTCGATGATGATGCCAGGCGTTTCACTGAGGACCGCGTGCACCTCAGTCAGGGTGTATCTATTTTCAAATTCGATGTTCACCGCCTCGCTGTGGCCGCCTACCACCGGTACGCGCACGGCCGTGCAGGTTATGGCCAGTGTTGGTAAGCCCATGATTTTGCGGGTTTCATTCACGACCTTCATCTCTTCTTTCGTGTAGCCGTTGTCCAGAAACACATCGCAGTGTGGGATGCAGTTGCGGTCGATCGGGTGGGGGTAAACCATCTCAATGCTGTCGCCGTTGCGTTCGCCGTTCATTTGCTCCACGGCCGCCTTGCCCGTGCCGGTAATCGACTGATAGGTGCTGACCACCACGCGCTTGAGCCCGAATGCATCGTGCAATGGTTTGAGTACATGCACGAGCTGAATCGTCGAGCAGTTGGGGTTGGCAATCAATAAGTGATTGCCGGTGGTATCGAGGTTTACTTCCGGCACCACCAGCGGCACGTCGTCGTCCATACGCCAGGCCGAGGAGTTGTCGATCACGCGCGTGCCG
>CAZTEZ010000578.1:0-1551 GCA_964611815.1 uncultured Bacteroidia bacterium
CACCTCGACAACAATCGCCGGGTCGTCGCCCTGCAACAGGGTGTTGTAAAAGCCAGCGGCCTGCGTCATATTGCGCGGGACGAGCAGATGTATGCCCCGCAAAGCGTGGGTGTACATGCCCATGTGCGAGCCCGAGTGCCAGATGCCCTCTAGGCGGTGGCCGCGGGTGCGGACAATCAGCGGTGCTTTCTGCCCGCCTTTGGTGCGCCAGTGGAGTGTGGCGAGGTCATCCGAGAGGATCTGCACGCCGTAGTGCAAATAATCCAGATACTGGATCTCGGCGATGGGGCGCAGGCCACGCTGCGCCATGCCGATGCCCTGTCCCATAATCGTCGCCTCGCGTATGCCGGTGTCAAAGATGCGCGTTTCGCCGAACTTCTCCTGCAGGCCGCGGAATCCCTGGTTCACATCGCCGATTTTGCCTAGGTCTTCACCGAAGGCTACGAGCTGCGGGTACTTTTCGAACAGCGCCTCGAAATTAGCATTCAGCAGATCGTAGCCCGTCACCTGCTCGTCGCCGTCGAGTTCAAGCGGCACGTGCTCGACTTTGAGTGGCGAGTGTGCGCTCTGACTGTACAGGTGCGAGTTGAACAGGCCATCGCCCTTTTCGCGGAACTCTTTCAAAAGGTCGCGTAGGGGCTGGGCGGCTTCAGGATTGTCTTTCAGATGCAGCAGCGCCTGTTGCACAATCGGCACAATCTCAGAGCGCTGCGGCGTGCGGAGTTTCGTGAGCTCTTCGGCTTTGGCGCGCAGGGCATCGGCACCGGCGCTGTGATTGTCGGCGACACTTTCGATGGTCGATTTCGCCAGATCCAGCCAGTCTTTGATCGGTGCTTGGAAATCCTCCCAGGCCGCACGCATGGCTTTGCGCACACCCTTGGTTTCCTCGTCTTCAATCGCATCCAGCTCCTCGGCAGTGGCGACTTTCTCTTTTTCCATCCACGCGCGCATTTTCTTCAGGCCATCGTGCTCGTCTTCCCAAGCGAGGCGGTCTTTCGACTTATAGCGCTCGTGGCTGCCGGAGGTCGAGTGCCCCTGCGGCTGTGTGCATTCTTCGACGTGAATCAGCGCAGGTACGTGCTCGTCGCGCACCATTTTCGAGACTTCCGCGTAGGCTTCGATCAGGTCGGCATAGTCCCAGCCCTTCACTTTGAAAATATGAACGCCCTTCTCGTTTTTGCCGGGATGAAAACCCTTCAGCGCTTCCGAGATGGACTGCTTAGTCGTTTGGTATTCAATGGGTACGCTGATGCCGTAGTTGTCATCCCAGACGCTCATCAGCAGCGGGACCTGCAGCACACCAACGGCATTCATTGTCTCCCAGAACAGACCTTCCGAGGTGCTGGCATCGCCGATGGTGCCGAAGCAAATCTCGTTGCCCTTGTTCGAAAATTTGCTGAATTCGTCCGTTTGCAAGCTCTCCAGTGTGCGGTATAGCTTACTCGCCTGAGCGAGGCCTACCATGCGCGGCATTTGCGAGGCCGTCGGCGAGCCGTCGGCGCTCGACTGCACGCTCTGGGTGAGGTCGAGCCAATCGCCGTCGTCGTCAAG
>CAZTEZ010000579.1:0-1520 GCA_964611815.1 uncultured Bacteroidia bacterium
CACAAAATCGCCGACCACTATCGCCGGGCACACACCCGCAAAACCACCGACCTGGAACACGCGCCCGAGCCCGACGCCCCAGACGAGCTCAGCGAAATCGAGCGCCGGCAGCTCGCCGACGCGCTCAACGAGGGCCTGCTGAAGCTGCCCGAAAAGCACCGCCGCGTCGTGGTGCAGACGCTCGTGAAAGGCGTGCAGTTCAAAGACCTCGCTGACGAATCGGACATCTCGATCGGTACGCTGCTTTCGCAGAAGTACTACGCCGTGCGCAAACTGCGCGATTTTTTGCAAAGCGTTTACGATGCCTATTTCATGAACGAGTAACGCCCTCAACTCCTCTAAAAACTCTAAGTCAGATTGCCATGAAACTTGAACCTGTACAAAAAGACCCCTTTCCCTCGAAACTGGAAGTGAAGCGCTTTCTGGTGCGCTGGGTGATTGTCTCCGTGCTAGCGGTCTTGTCGGCCGTTGTGATGCAGTTCTTTTGGCAATTTTCGATGACGGAAGTCTTTAACTTGCCCGAGCTGAAGTTCTACCAGGCGCTTTCTTTTGTTTTGTTGTACCGAGCCTGGGTGGGCTTTCCGTTTTATTCGAAAACCATCCAGCGCATCTGGCACCGCCAACAGAACCTGCGGATGGAGGCCGTGCTACAGCAGCTGTTTATGTTCTATTTCGAACCGCGCAAGCGCACCCCCCAGCAGCAACCCCAGGAACAGCACGAATCAAAACAGCCTGACAATGAGGGGGCTGGCGAGAGTGCATAGGTTTCACTGGAAGAAACACCTTTACAGCGTAATGCCTTTCAATGATCCCTGTCTCAGCGCCTAAAGCCAGGCCTCGTCTTATGAGGCCCTAAACTTGATAGAATAGAAATGAATAGAGATTGTTGTGCGGTTTGCAGACGAGGCTGCGTATATTGTGAACAATCTTGAATTTTGAGTCTAATAATCGGCTCGAGTTCTGACTTAACCCCAAACTCCCATGAAACTTTACAAATACCTTGTTCTGCTACTCGCAGCTTCAACGCTTTTGCTGAGCGCCTGTAATGGCGACGACGATGACGATAACGACAACCCCACCCCGGTGGTTGAGCCGACGATTATCGATTGCGCCGATGGTGATATCTCAGGCGATGTCACCTGGACCAACGACCCCGAAAAGCCGGTCGACTACCGCGTCACTTGCGAAGTCACGCTGGTTTCTGGTGGCAACCTGACGATTGAGCCCGGCACCGTGATCGAATTCACAGAAAACGGATCGTTCTTCTTTTCCACTGGCTCTGAGTTCCACTTCAACGGCACTTCATCGGACAGCATCTCTCTGATTGGCACACAAGCACAGCCCGGTCACTGGAGCGGCTTCGAAATTTGGTCGGATAACCCAACGAATAATATGGATTTCGTAAATGTTCGTGATGCGGGCTCCACTGGCAACCCAAGCTTCACTGGCGTTATGCGTCTGCGACTGTAAGCTCCCCCACAAACCAAAACACGTAACTTAGAGCATAGCGCGACAAAATC
>CAZTEZ010000580.1:0-553 GCA_964611815.1 uncultured Bacteroidia bacterium
GTCACCGCAGAGCCGAACCTCCGGTCCATACGGTGTACTTCGCGTTAATGTAACGTCACCGTCAGCGGCGACTACGAAGTGGCCGGTCCCATGTGCCGTTTGAATCACATCGTTCGAGCATGAATTGCTCCGAACCCACCCGATCTCAAATCTGCCTCCAGCGGCCAGGATCAGGTATCCCTCACTCAGAAGGACATCGCACTCGGTGGTCTGGCGGATACATTGGTTTGTGCGAGTATCTGGTGGGCGCATCCAACCAGTTTGCCCGGATAATCAGTTACCGCCTACGGAGTCCAACTCTATGGCAGGACTACCGCAGGATTGCAGGTCCCACAATACTCACCCACCTGATGCTCTCCACACTCAGCATCTACACATTCCCCGGCCCCACACCAGCCTTGGCAATTCGAAGCATACCAGCACGCCCACGGGACAACGCAATCGTCAGCGATTGCCATCCCGGCACCTCCGAGGAGCAAACCAAACGTCAATGCCAGTAATTTTCTCACCGTCTTCCTCCTTCGTCTGAGAGGTTGCCACTGGAGATGCGTCC
>CAZTEZ010000580.1:563-1507 GCA_964611815.1 uncultured Bacteroidia bacterium
TAGCCACTTCGCTACGGCCCCAGCACCATCGGGGCCGGCGTGCGAGAACAGCAGCCGTCCATGCCTATCCACCAACAAGGCGACCGGAAAAATGTCAGTCCCCAATAGCAGGGCGTTCTTGCGATCGACAGCGTAAATAGGGAACCCGACATTTACTTCCCGTACAGCACGACGCGCCTCGGCATCTTCGTCTGCGACCACCAGCCCCAAAGACCCAATGGTCTCCAGGCCCTCCAGCTGTAGATCAGCCTTGATGAACTCAGCCTGGCAACCCAGGCACACCGACGCGGTCGCGACTATGACGGTCAACGAATCCTTCAATTCCGCGTGAACATCCGTGATCCTGTCCAGCGCGGGCAGTGGCCGCACCTCGACGCTCGGCAACTTCTCGCCGACGTGGGTAATGGTTACACGGTCAGGGACCCCCTCGAAGTGGGCCACCAATGCTGCCCCAACGAAGAACGCCATTACGAATAGCGTTGCCGTTGAAACCAACGTCTTCATCGGATATTTCTCCGTCTTCATGGGATTGAGACTCTGAGCTTTACCACCTCGGGGTGAGGGTCTGACTCGATGACGTAAAGAGCAGGCGGGTCGACTGAATGCCCTATTCGGGGGTTTGCGAACGACCGCGGTGAGATCCCCAACAAAGTGCCAGCTGAATCGAAGAACGCGATTCGATATGTTGGACGATCTTCGACATCCGCTCGCCAGCGATACAATATGAAGACGGTGCCGTCGACGAACCCGCCTGCGCTGGAGACCTCGACCAGCTTACGCACCGTCGTGACGCCGTACTCAGGATCCGTGTGGACGACCGGCCTAGCGTCTGGGAAGAGCGCATTGCCTCGGCGTTCTGACACGGTGAGACCGACGACATGGCTCCAAGTCCCCACAAGGGGGCATCCAAGAACCAGGCCCCCAACCCCAGCCCCCAGTGCAGG